>CAMAIG010000151.1 GCA_945835085.1 uncultured Ruminococcus sp.
GTGTGCCCGTCTGCGGGGCATTTTGATTTTACGACGTTCAGATCAATTTTTCCTGCAGTTTTGATAACTTCCTTTTCCGGCGCAAGCACCATGGGACGTATGACGGTAAGGTCACGTCTTGACATATAGCTCACGGGGGCAAAGCAGCCTATCCTGCCCTCGTTGAAAAGGTTCATCACAAAGGTTTCCACAGCGTCGTTATAGTGATGACCGAGAGCAAGCTTATTGCAGCCTGCGGTCTTTGTGGCGTCATGGAGAGCACCCCGTCGGAGCTTTGCACACAGGCTGCAGGGATTAGGCTCCTTGCGGATATCAAAAACCACCTGCCCGATATCTGTGGGAATGAGCCTGTATTCTATCCCCGCCTTCTCACAGTATTCCGCAACGCTGCTGTAATCTCCCCGTACTCCGCCGAACTGCAGGTCAAGAGTTATGGCAACAAGCTCATATTCTATTCCGATAAATCGCCTCAGCTCCGACAGTCCCATGAGCAGGATAAGGCTGTCCTTTCCTCCCGAAACTCCCACAGCAATGCGGTCGCCGTCCTGTATCATATCAAATTCCTGAATAGCCTTTCGCATATATCCGAGCATTTTCTGCATTTTCCGATCAAGTGCCTTTCATAAAATAATTTCCGCATTTCATTATACACCAAAATACTATGGATTGCAATAGCAAATCGAATAATCGTGAATATTGGTCTTGACAAATGTACACAATTGTAGGATAATATAGGTATAAATAGATATATGCCGCGAAATATAAGGGCGGCACCGAAAGGAAACGGCATTATGAACACTGATAAAAGGATAAATATTGCCTATATAGGCGGAGGTTCATGCAATTTCGGCTGGAAGCTCATTCCCGAGCTTGCCGATGAGGATATCTGCGCTATGGTCAGGCTTTATGATACGGACAAGACCTGTTCCCTTGCAAACGAGGTAATAGGCAACAATATCCACGACAAGGGGAACACAAGGGGCGATGTGGTATATCTTGCCTGCGATGAGCCTTCCGAGGCTCTGAGAGATGCGGATTTTGTAATACTGTCCTTTGATGTGGGCACCCTTGACGAGCTTGTAAGCGAGCTGCATCTCCCCGAAACATACGGTATTATCCAGACGGGCTGTGAAAATTCGGGCATAGGCTCTGTTATCGGAGCACTGAAGAATATGCCCGTTTGTGCGGAATATGCACGGCTCATAAAAGAGCTTTGTCCCGACGCATGGGTAATAAACCTGTGCACACCAATGGCAGAATGCATGGCAGTGCTGGCAGAGGAATTTCCCCAAATAAAGCTTTTCGGCACAGACAGCGACAGCTTTTCCTGCCAGGAGCTTCTTGCAACGATGCTATGCGAGAGCAGAGGTCTTTCGGGAGTGCGCCGAAGGGATATAAAGACAAATATCCTCGGAATAAGCGGCTTTACATGGTTTGACAGCGCTGTATATGACGGCGAGGACCTTTTTCCCCTTTTCCGTGAATATGCGGAGAAATATTTTGACAAGGGCTATGAGTACCGTGTGAATGAATACAAGACAAATCCCGATGCGGGTGCAAACAAGGTAAGGTTTGACCTTTTCCTGAGATGCGGGCTTATCCCTGCGGTGAATGACAGGATAGCAGCGGGATTCTGCCCCGTGTGGTACACTAACACCGCAAAGGCAATGGCATCCTGGAAATTTTCTCCCATGACCGTAAACTATAAAAAGAAGATATTTGAGGACAAGACCTCAAAGGTGAAAAAATACATGAACGGCGAGGCTCTGCCGAGGTCGTCGGGAGCCACTGAGGTGCCTGCGATAATCCGTGCTCTTAACGGAGGAGGAAATCTTATTGCGCCCGTGTCCCTTCCCAACAGGGGGCAGATAGAAAATCTTCCTGCGGGAGCTATCGTCACATCAAACGCTCTTATCAGCAGGGGAAATGTTCGTCCCGTTGCGGCGGGAGCGCTTCCAGAGGATATCATGGGCATAACGGTGCGCCATGTTTATAACCGTTCCGCCGTGGTCAGGGCATACAAGGAGAAGGATCTTGACATAGCCTTCAATGCGTTCCTAAACGACCCTGTGCTGAGCTGCGGGCTTACCGAAGCCACCGAGCTTTACCGTGAGATGCTCTCTGCTGTGAGCAAGCATCTGGTTTATTACTGCGAGGATTAAAAAATTGCCCGTTTTAGTTATCCTAAGCATTTATAAAAATGACGTTCACCGGAATACGAAAAATTTGCGGTGAACGTTTTTTATAACAGAAAATTCAAACAAAATATATCATTATACAGTTTTTTGTGATATAATATGAAAAATGTAAATCAATCTGAGGGGTGACGAAATGTACGGTCTTTTTGAAAAATGCGATTATCTCAATACACCTGTGGAATGCTTTGAATATGATGCTGCAAAGTACAACTTTCCCATAAAGCCCCACTGGCATTATTTTGCCGAATTTATCTACATTACCGAGGGAAAAGCAGAGCTTCATTCCGACGATAAGACCTATGTTCTCGGCAAGGGGGATTTTATCATCTTTCACCCCTCTGCCGTCCATTCCATTTTCCCGGCAGACGGACCGCTTCCGAAATGTCTTGTGCTGAAATTCGACATCGGCAGATTTACCATGACTCCTGCCTATGCACCGAAGCTAAGGAGCATTTTCAGATATGCCAGGAAAAATGATATGCGGATATGTTTTGACGCTGCCGAAGCCGAAAAAATGAACTGCAGCGAGGTGCTTGCCGACTGCATCAAGGAGATAAATAATTACCGCTATGGCTTTGATATAATGCTGCAGTCCCATATTTACAGGCTGCTTATGAGCATAATCCGATGCTGGCTCGATGAAGGACTTATAATCGACATCAGTCACATTCCTCCCGAGGACAGCTACGGGATTGATAATATCACCGAGCTTATCGACTCCTCTATCAATGAAAATCTGAAGGTAAGCGACATTGCCGAGCAGTGCGGCATGAGCTATTCCTGCTTTGCAAAGAAATTCCGTGAGCATTACGGCATGAGCTGCAAGGAATACATTGAGCACATGAGGATATACAAGGCAGAGGAATATCTCCTTTTCACCGATCACGACATTAACTATATCAGTCAGGAAACGGGCTTTTCCGACTGCAGCCATCTCATTAAAAGCTTCAGACGATACAGAGGGCTTACTCCCGGACAGTTCAGAAACCAAAAGCAGCATAGGACATAGAGCGTGCCGAAAAAATCCGCACAAATAAGCACAAGGAAATGGTCTTTCGTCTTTTTAGGAAAACCGACGCCGCAGTACCTTATAATGATACTGCGGCGTGTTTTATTATCAGCTGTTGAGCCTTAGCTTCATGGACATATATATGGACTTGTCCTCAACAAAATCAAGCTTTTTGTAAAGAGGATATCCGCATTCCGTGGCTCTTAGCTCTATGTAGGAAAGGTCCCATGCCTTTCCGTCCTCTATCGCCATGCTCACAAGCTTCTCGGCTATGCCCCTGCGGCGAAAATCGGGGAGAGTGTAAACATTCATGAGAGTACCCGTCTTTCCCGTGATAAAAAGCGGGCTTGCGGGCTTATTTATCAGCAGGAAGAAAACGCAGCCCGCCGTTTTGCCGTCTTCCTCCGCAAGATATACCACACAGTCACGGTTAAGATGCTCCTGAAAATATCCGCCGCTTTGCCTTGCTATCTCGTCAAAGGTGGACTGTGGCAGATCCGCATGAGTTTCATGCATATATCCCAGACGCAGCTCTATGAGGGCAGGGATATCCGAGGGCTTTGCTTTTCTGTAATTTATCATAACTGTCAGCCTTTCGTTATAATGTTATCCTGCGGGCTTCGATATAGTAGCGCTTGTCCTCGGCATGACCCATGGAGAAGGTCTTTCTGGGAAGTGCGCCATCCTTGATGACTGTGGGGAAAAGCTCGCTTTTTGACATATCGGGCAGAAGTATTCCCGCAGAGCCTTCCCTTTCTGCAAGTCTTCTGACAACCTCAGCTCCGTGGATATAATCCGCCTTGCCGCCGTTTTCTGCAAGGTATCTGTCAATAAAGCTCTGAACGCTGCCCACGGTGAGATTTGCACAGGGCTTTGTTATGCCGTATCTCACGGTCTTTTTGCCGCATACCCATTCAAACGCCTGCATATCGCCGCTGATGCTTTCTGTAAGTCCCAGAGCCTCCGTCATTTCCGAAAGGAGCTTGTCCGTATCAACTCCCTCGATTATCCTGTGGATAGCTTCAAAAGCAAGAGCGTCACTGTGGAGATTAACTATCTCTGCCAGCGCCCATCTTGCAGGGTGGGAGGACATATCCATATCGGGATTTTCGGCTTTGAGCTGCTCATAATGTGCCTTTGCGGTGGCAAGAGAATGGTTTCCGTCGCCCATTGCATAGAGAAGAACGGGAACGTCCTTCACGCCGCTGCGCTTTTCAAAGCTGTCTTTATCTGCAAGGGCTGCAAGAGCCTCATCGGTCTTTTCAATAAGCTCCTTTGTCATAAGATAGCCCTTTATGCTGCCGCCGTTTTTCATAAGGGTGAAATCGTAGACCTTTTCAAGGCTGTCCTTGGCTTTACCTGCCATTTCGATGACTGTTTTCATGGGGTCGTCGATAAGTATCATAATGTGGGGAAGCTCAAGTGGTGCGCTCCTTCTTACTTTAAGTCTGGGAGGGATACGCTCGGCAACGGTCGCCTCGGTTGCTCTCACAGAGGAGGTGCTGCCCTTGGAATAATCATATTCCTCCAGGTCGATTGCGCCCACGATGCCTGCACGGACATTGCCTGCACTGTCGGTTCGCTCGATATATATCATGGCGTCCTTATATTCGGTGAAGATACCCTTTTCAAGATATTCCTTCATGGAGGTGTTTATCCTTGATATCATTTCTTCGGAATGGGGGCTTTCAAGATATGCTTCGGGGAGAATGAGATTAAGTGCGGAAGGCTCATTTCCCGCAATTTTTGCTGCGTCCTCCCAGTATTCGGGCTGTGAGGTGAACTGGTCACAGGCAACGACTGCCCATTTGCTCATATCTGCGGAGCTGACGGGAAGAAGGATATCCGCAGGTCCGAAGGCTGTTTTGCTTTTATACATAAAGAATTGCTCCTTTCTCAGGCAATGTTTTCAACGTGTGCTTATTATAATTATAGCATCTTCACGGGATATAAAGTTAAATTTGTATGAACATCTTAT
>CAMAIG010000152.1 GCA_945835085.1 uncultured Ruminococcus sp.
AGGTGATAAAATGTTTTACAAAAGCACTCGGAACAGCAGTGTCAATATAAGCTCTGCTGAAGCAATCGTTCAGGGTATCTCAGCCGACGGAGGACTTTTCGTTCCCTCAGAGATCCCCGCAATTTCCATGGATGAGATCGTAAGCCTCGGTGATATGAGCTATGCCGAAAGAGCTGCAAGGATATTCTCAAAGTTCCTTACCGATTTTACCGATGCAGAGCTTAAATACTGCACCGAAAGCGCTTATAACGACAAGAGCTTCGCTTCGGCAGGCATTACCGAGATATCCCATCTTTTTGACGGCACCTATGTCCTTGAACTGTGGCACGGTCCTACCTGTGCATTCAAGGATATGGCTCTCCAGATACTTCCTTATCTGCTCACAACCTCCCTCAAAAAGATAAAGATGGATAAGAAGGTCGTTATCCTCGTTGCTACATCGGGTGACACGGGTAAGGCTGCTCTTGAAGGCTTTGCCGATGTTGAAGGCACTTCTATCATGGTGTTCTATCCCCAAGACGGCGTTTCCGCTATGCAGAAGCGTCAGATGGCTACCCAGGACGGAAAAAACGTTACCGTATGCGCTCTTAACGGTAACTTCGATGACTGCCAGAACGGCGTTAAGGCTATTTTTACAAACGAAGAGATCAAGCAGAAGCTTGCAGAGGGCGGCATGATGTTCTCTTCCGCAAACTCTATCAACTGGGGCAGACTTGCACCTCAGATAATCTACTATATCTCCGCATACTCCGAGCTTGTTAAGGAAGGCGGCATCAAGGCAGGGGAGAAGATAAATATCGTTGTTCCCACAGGAAACTTCGGCAATATCCTTGCTGCTTACTATGCTAAGAATATGGGTCTGCCCGTGAACAAGCTTATCTGCGCTTCCAATGCCAACAATGTCCTTACGGATTTCTTAAATACCGGTGTTTACGACAGAAACAGAGAGTTTATCACAACCGTTTCTCCTTCAATGGATATCCTTATCTCCTCAAATCTTGAAAGACTTCTCTATATGCTTTGCGGCGAGAACGACGCTCAGATAAGAGAGTGGTTCGGCAAGCTTGCAACAGAGGGAAGATATGAGGTTTCCGATGATGTGAAGGCAAAGCTCAAAGCCGATTTTGCTGCGGGCTGCTGCAATGACGAGCAGACAAAGGCAACCATCAAGGAGATCTATGACAAGTATTCCTACACTCTCGATACTCATACTGCCGTTGCTGTAAGAGTTTATGAGGATTACAGAGCTGCAACTGGGGACAATACAAGGACTGTTATTGCATCCACAGCAAGCCCCTATAAGTTCAGCACCGCTGTTCTTGAAGCTATTGACGGAGCAGTAAGCAATGCAGATGAATTTGAAAAGGTTTCACGCCTTAATGAGGTTTCCGGTTACCCCGTTCCGAAGTCCCTTGCAGAGCTTAAGGATAAGGAAATTCGCTTCAAGGAATGCATTGGCAGAGATGAAATGAAGGATTTCGTTCTGAAGTCACTTTCTCTTTGATATCGTTATGTGAGGAGGGATGAGATGGCTCTGTTCGCAATGGGGGATCTTCATCTCTCCCTTGGGTCCGATAAGCCGATGGATATTTTCGGCGGCTGGGACAATTACGTTGACCGCATCTCGGAAAACTGGGAAAAGAACATTTCGGAGGGTGATACCGTTGTTATCCCGGGAGATATTTCCTGGGCTATGACCTTTGAGCAGGCAAGACCCGATTTTGCGTTTATCCACGGTCTGAAGGGCAGGAAGATAATCTTAAAGGGCAATCACGACTACTGGTGGTCAACTGCCGCAAAGATGAACAGATTTCTTGAGGAAAACGGTTTTGACAGTATACATATACTGCACAACAATCACTTCTCATACGGCGAATACGGCATCTGCGGCACCAGGGGCTGGATAAATGACAACAGCGAGCCGGGTGATGCAAAGGTGCTTGCAAGAGAGGCTGCAAGGCTGGAGGCGTCCATTATATCCGCCGAGAATGAAGGGCTTGTGCCCATAGTTTTTCTTCACTATCCGCCCCTTTACGGCACGGAGTATAATTATGATATACTTGATGTCATGTACCGCCATAAAATAAAGCAGTGCTTTTACGGTCATGTTCACGGAAAAGCCCATCAGTATGCCGTGAACGGCGAGAGGGACGGTATTGATTTCCGCCTGATATCAAGTGATTATATGCAATTTTGCCCATATAAGATAATGTAATTTGTGCAAAAGGCAGAAATGGGTAATTTTGTATAGCTTTATTTAATATTATATGATATAATGTTTTCATATGCTTGTATTAAAATGGAGGATGTTATAAATGAGCTTAAAGTCAAATAATAAAATCGAAACAAACACATATGAGCTGGAGGTAACTGCTTCTGCCGAGGAATTTGAGGCTGCAGTTCAGTCCGCTTACATGAAGGCAAGAAATAAGATCAACGTTCCCGGCTTCAGAAAGGGCAAGGCTCCCCGTAAAATGATCGAAAAGCTTTACGGCGAGAACTGCTTCTATGAGGACGCTGTAAATGCTATGGTGCCTGCTGTTGTCGGCGGCGCTGTTACCGAAGCAGGTCTTGACCTGGTTGCTGCACCCGATATCGAGGTAACTTCACTTACAAAGGAAGAGGGCGTTTCCTTCAAGGTTAAGTGCATCACCAAGCCCGAGATTGAAATTTCCGATTATAAGGGTATAGAAGTGGAAAAAACTGTCAAGGATATTACCGATGAAGTTGTTGACGCTAACCTCAAGGCTATCCAGGAAAGAAACGGCAGACTCGTTAATATCGAGGACAGAGCTGTTGAGAACGGCGATACAGTAGTTATCGACTTCGAGGGCTTTATGGACGGCAAGGCATTCGACGGAGGCAAGGAGAACGGTTTCTCCCTCAAGATCGGTTCCGGTCAGTTCATTCCCGGCTTCGAGGAGCAGGTTATCGGCAAGAATATCGACGAGGAGTTCACTATCAACGTTACCTTCCCCGAGAACTATCAGATGGAAGAGCTTGCAGGCAAGCCTGCTGAGTTCAGGATCAAGCTCCACGAGATCAAGGCAACCGAGCTTCCCGACCTTGACGACGATTTTGCAAAGGACACTTCCGAGTTCGATACTCTTGATGAGATGAAGGCTGACCTTAAGAAGAAGCTTGAGGAAAATGCCGAGAAGAACGCTCAGACAGACGCTGAGAACAAGATCTTCGATACTATCATCGACAACATGAAGGCTGAGATCCCTCAGATCATGTTCGAGCAGAGAATTGACAATCTCGTAAGAGATTTTGAGGCAAGACTTGCTCAGCAGGGTCTTGATCTTCCTATGTACCTCTCCTTCACAGGTATGGACGAGGCTGCATTCAGAAAGACCTTCGAGGATCAGGCTCAGAAGAATGTCAAGCTCAGACTTGCTCTTGAAAAGATAGCTAAGCTTGAAGGCGTTGAGATCTCCGACGAAAAGGTTATGGAGGAGATCAACAAGATGGCTGAAGCATACAAGATCCCCGTCCAGAGAGTTATGAGCGTTATCAGCCCCGACATGATAAGAACAGATCTTCTCTGCTCCGAGGCTTCCAAGATAGTTAAGGACAGCGCAGTTATCAAGTAATTTGCAGCGGGCAGAGTGGTTTTGATATTTTAATGGAGGTAATTTAGGAAATGATGTTGCCAACACCATATGTAATTGAACAGACCAGCCGCGGTGAGCGCAGCATGGATATTTTCTCCAGACTGCTCAATGACAGGATAATCCTTCTGTTTGACGAGGTAAACAATGCAACCGCAAGCTCCGTGATCGCACAGATGCTTTTCCTTGAAGGTCAGGATCCCGAAAAGGATATCTCCTTCTATATAAACAGCCCCGGCGGTGTAATTACCGCAGGCATGGCTATCTATGATACCATGCGCTATATCAAGTGCGATGTTTCGACCATCTGCATGGGTATGGCGGCTTCTATGGGCGCATTCCTGCTCTCAGCGGGCACAAAGGGCAAAAGACTTGCTCTTCCCAATTCCGAGATACTTATCCATCAGCCCCTTATTTCGGGCGGAGGTATTTCGGGACAGTGTACTGATATCAAGATCCATTCCGATCATATGGTATACACCCGTGAAAAGCTCAATAAGATACTTGCCGAGAATACAGGCAAGCCTCTTGATGTTATCGAGAGAGATACTGAGAGAGATAATTATCTTACCGCCGAAGAGGCAATGGAATACGGCCTAATCGACAAGGTTATTACAGAGAGATAACGTTTGCTCTGCTGTCCCGTGAACTAACCTGATCGGGGCGGCGGAGCAATACTTTTTGAAAGAAAGGAATGATACGAATGCCGGGCGGAAATTTAAAAAGATGCAGCTTCTGCGGCAAGAGTGAAGCCGAGGTGCAGAATCTCTTTTCGGCGGGTTCAAGCAGCATTTGCGATGAATGCATCATCTACTGCTATGAGATGCTGATGAATAACGAGTCACTTGGCTATGTTCCCGATCCTGCGCACGTTGAAAGAGCCGGAGGCAAAAAGAAGAATGCTCTCAAGCTCAAAAAGCCTGCTGAGATCAAGAAGGTGCTCGATGACTATATAATCGGTCAGGACGAAGCAAAGATATCTCTTGCTGTTGCGGTCTACAACCACTATAAGAGGATCAATTCCATTTCGGACAAGAATTCCTCCGAGGTTGAGCTGCAGAAATCCAATGTCTGCCTGCTGGGTCCTACAGGTGTCGGAAAGACCCTGCTTGCACAGACTCTGGCTAAGATACTGGACGTTCCCTTTGCAATTGCAGACGCTACTACCCTTACAGAAGCAGGTTATGTAGGCGATGACGTTGAAAATGTTCTGCTCCGTCTTATTCAGGCGGCGGATTATGATATAGCTGCTGCCGAAAAGGGTATCATTTATATTGACGAGATCGACAAGATCGCAAGAAAATCCGAGAATACCTCCATCACCCGTGATGTCAGCGGCGAGGGCGTTCAGCAGGCTCTCCTCAAAATAATCGAGGGCACTGTTTCAAATGTTCCTCCCCAGGGCGGCAGGAAAAATCCTTATCAGGAATGCCTGCATATCAATACAAAAAATATCCTCTTTATCTGCGGCGGTGCCTTTGACGGTCTGGAGAAGATCATCAAGAAGAGGAAGGATTCATCAACTTTGGGCTTCGGTGCTGATGTAA
>CAMAIG010000153.1 GCA_945835085.1 uncultured Ruminococcus sp.
TTAAGGCTGATAAGCTTTTCCTCGTCACCGCTGTAATCATAGTAACAAAACGGCTCACCGTATTTATACATATCGTCCCTGCGCTTTGCGTTTATCTCGGCAATATCGCAGACATCCGGCACGCCGGGGAAAACCTCGGGAGAATATATCTCGTATTGACCGCTGTAGGCTTCAAGTGAGATCAAAGCGGCAGCTTCCGCAGGAGGCTCAGTTTCGGTTTCCGATGTTGTTGTTTCCGAAACTTCCGATATTGTCGGTGTGGTTGTTTCCTCGGTTTCGGCTTCTGATGTGCCTTCTGTTTCTGTCAGTTCCGAAATGCTTTCCGATGAAATTGGCACATCGTTATTTTCGGCAGTCTTACCGCAGGAAGCAAGGGTTATCATGCACATTACCGCCCCACAAGCCGCTGCTGTCATTCTGATCTTAGTAATGCTGCTTTTCATTGATAGTTCTCCCGTAAATTACAATGTATCAATAAACCTGTCAAATGCTTCCATACCCTCGGGAGTGCGCTTGAAAACGCCTGCGTGTTCAAGTACCTTTGCGAAAACAAGACCGATCTCATTCTTGATGATATCGTTAACGTTTTCGGAGGTGATCTTATTTTTCTTAACTATCTCCTCAGCCCATTCGGCGTGCTTGCTGAGGTCGGGGTCATCACGAAGTCCCTTGGTACCGTTCTTTACGAGAGCATCGGCAAGCTTTTCCATCTCGTCCTTCAGTCTTGCGGGGAGAACTGCAAGTCCCATTACCTCGATAAGACCGATATTCTCCTTTTTGATGTGGTGAAGCTCAGCATGAGGGTGATATACTCCCAGAGGATGCTCCTCGGTGGTGATGTTGTTTCTGAGTACAAGATCTAGCTCATAAAGACCGTTTCGCATTCTTGCGATAGGTGTAACGGTATTGTGAGGCTCGCCGTCGGTTTCAGCAAAGATAAATGCTTCCTTATCGGTATAGCCTCTCCATGCATTCAGTATCTTGTCTGCAAGCTCAACAACTCTGTCGGAGCTTATGCCGCTGAGCCTGATAACGGACATGGGCCATTTAACTCTGCCGACGCTTATATCTCCAAAGCCTGTGATCTCATATTCCTCTTCAATCTCAGCCTCTGCCATTGCAAAGGTGTAATTTCCGCCCTGGAAATGCTCGTGGCTTAGGATAGAGCCGCCCACGATAGGCAGGTCTGCATTTGAACCAATGAAATAGTGGGGGAACTGCTCAACAAATGAAAAGAGCTTCGCAAATGCCTTCTTGTCGATGACCATAGGCGTGTGATGGGTGTTTAAAAGAATGCAATGCTCATTGTAGTAAACATAGGGAGAATACTGCAAAGCCCACTGCTCGCCGCAGATATCGAGAGGGATTATGCGGTGATTCTGTCTTGCGGGGTGATCGAGGCGTCCTGCATAGCCTACATTTTCGGTGCAAAGAAGGCACTTGGGATAGCCGCTCTGCTTTGCATTCTTAGCGGCAGCAATTGCCTTGGGGTCCTTTTCGGGCTTGGAAAGATTGATAGTGATATCCAGCTCACCGTATTCTGTCTGAGTCTTCCATTTCATATCCTTGGCAATGCGGTAGCGGCGGATATAGTCTGTGTCACGGCTCATCTGATAATAGTTGTCGGTGGCAGTTTTCGGGGAAACAGCATAGTCGGCTCTGAACTTTTCAATGACCTCGGAGGGACGGGGAGTGATGCAGGCCATAAGCTTTGTGTCAAAAAGGTCACGGTAGGCAATGCTGTCTGGAATTATCTTTACCCTGCAGGCATAGTCAAGAAGACCGCCAAGTATCTCCTCAAGCTTCATATAAGGGATCTCGTCAGGCTCCTTGTATTCATCACGTCCGAGAACAGCCATGATAGAGTTGATAGCGAAGGTTCTGTCGTCTTTTTTTATCAGTCCTGTGTTAAGACCGTATTCGGCAAGGGCAGCTATGTAAATATTGACCATGAAAATTTCCCCTTTGTTATTGATTTCCCTAATTATAGCACAAATCAAGGCATTATGCAATATGTTTTTGATGCAAAACCATGGAAAATCGGTTCATTTAGTATTATACGAAAAAAATCGGTGCTCCCGAAGGAACACCGATCAAATTTGGTTGGGGTGCAGGGATTCGAACCCCGGAAGTGCTTGAGTCAGAGTCAAGTGCCTTACCGCTTGGCGACACCCCAATATGGTTGGGATAGCCGGATTTGAACCGGCGGAATGACGGAGTCAAAGTCCGTTGCCTTACCGCTTGGCTATATCCCAATGTATGGTATAAAGGCTTCACGCTAATGGTAACGTTCCTGACGACTTTAATATCATACCACAATCAGATTATTTTGTCAAGCAAATTACTATTGATTTGTAATTATTAACAAAAATGGTTGTGAAAATTTATGCAGTTTATTATATTTCGCTGCGATTTTCCAGAGCCTTGAACAGGGTTACCTCGTCGGCAAATTCAAGTGTTCCTCCAATGGGAAGACCGAAGGCAAGTCTTGTTACCTTAATGCCAAGGGGTTTTAGCAGCTTTGAGATGTACATTGCCGTGGCTTCGCCCTCAACGGTAGGGTTTGTAGCCATGATAACTTCCTTTACATCGCCCTTTGAAACACGGGCAAGCAGCTCTTTTATGCGTATCATATCGGGAGTAATGCCGTCAAGAGGGGAGATAAGCCCGTGGAGCACATGATAAACGCCCTTGTATTCATTTGTGCGCTCAAAGGCGGTAATGTCCTTAGGCGTTTCCACAACGCATATCACCGAGGAGTCCCTGAGGTCGTCATCACAGATGGGGCAGATATCCCCGTCGGTGAGATTTCGGCAGACGGAGCATTCCTTTATCGTGCTGTGAGCGTTGATTATTGCGTCTGCAAAAGCCTGAGCCTCATCATCGCTCATGCTCATTACAAAATACGCAAGTCTTTGTGCGGTTTTCATTCCAATGCCGGGGAGCTTTGCAAACTGTTCTGCAAGTATGACCAGCGGCAGTGCGGTACTGTTTCCCATATGATACTTCCTTAGATAAAAAATACGGACGGAGAGAAACCGCTCCGTCCGGTCAGCTTGTCGCTGACGCCAACTCGTTAGGCAGATAGCAGAAATTCCTTTGCTTTGCGGCTCGGTAACGTTAGTATTGAAGCCATATTATGTAAAGTATTTTTCTGTTTAGCTCAACATTCTGACTTTTTTGACAGACTTTACGGACGGAGAAAAATCGCTCCGTCCGTTATTTTTGTTATCAGAACAGTCCGGGGAAGGATACTCCGCCTGTGATAGCGCCCATACGGGTCTCGGAGGTTTCCTCGATCTGCTTAACGCACTCATTTACAGCGCTGATGATAAGATCCTGGAGCATTTCGATATCGTCCTTGTCAACGACCTCGGGCTTGATATTGAGGCTCTGAACCTGCTTTCTGCCGTTCATAGTGATCTCAACAGCACCGCCTCCTGCGGAAGCGGTAAAGTTCTCGTTCTCGATCTCTTCCTGAACGCTTGTGATATCAGCCTGCATTTTCTGTGCCTGCTTGATCATGCTCTGCATATTCTGAGCGCCGCCGCCCATGCCCTGTGGTAATCTTGCTTTCATTTTAAAATTCTCCTTTAATTATCAAATCTGTATTTCCGTTTATAAAAACGGACTTAATTCCCGCAAGGGAATATCAAACTAAATCGTTTCTATCTCCACACCTGCATTTGAGGCCTTTTCAAGAAGTGAAGCCATATTGTCGGCAGGAGATGCTTCCGGCTCACTGCTTGCCGCAGCTGCACCGGGGGAACGGTCAAACTCGGGACGATAGCCCACAATGACCGATGTAAAGGACTTTCCTGTGATATCACGGATCGCCTTCAGCACCTTTCCTCTGTTTTCCTCGGAACGGATAAGGGTTTTGAGAAGGGTGTTCTTTGTATTGATAAGGAATTTGTTCTGCACCTCATATCCGCAGGAGCCGATAAGAGTCGGTGCCAGGGAAGGGCAGTCCTGTCTTAGCTTTTCAATGATATCGGGCCAGCAGGAAACAAAAACCGGCTGACTTCCGCTTACCGAAGACATATCCGTTACCTGCTCCTTGGGAGCATATGCAGGCTGGTTTTTTGCCTTTGACTGAGGTGCTGCGCCGTTTCTTATCTGCTCCTCCAGAGAAGCAATGCGTGCATTAAGAGCCGATATGGCTTCGCTGTCGGCAGGGGACTGAGCAGCCTTTGCCGCAGGTTGTGCTGCACTGCACATTCTGATTATGCACATTTCCATGTCAACTCTTTTTGAGAGTGACCTGGTCATTCTTTCGGCGCATTTTCCCAGCATATCAAGGCAGGACAGAACAGCGGAAAGATCTGTCTTTGCGGCTGAGCGTTTGATTATTTCAAGCTCCGAGGGCAGGCAGGCAATAAGCCCCATGCGGTCGGGAGCTGAGATAGCTATCATAATGTTTCTAAACTGAGTGATAAGCTCGTCGCAGAGTCTTTGAATGTCCTTGGAACGGTCGTAAAGCTCGGAAACAATGTCCAGGGCTTTTGCGGCGTCCTTGTCGATAATAGCCTCTGCCAGAGAAAAAAGATAACCTCTGCCCGCAATTCCTGCCGCTTCCGAAACCACATCTGCGGTAATATCCTCGGAAAAAGCAATGCACCTGTCAAGTATCGAAAGGGCATCTCTCATGCCGCCGTCGGCAGTTTTTGCAATTAGCTCCGAAGCTTCGCTGTCAAGAGAAATGTTCTCCTTTGCAGCGATATCCATGAGCCTTGCGGCAATGTCTGAGGTCCTTATCCTCATGAAATCGAAGCGCTGACACCTTGAAAGTATCGTTGGCAGCACCTTATGAAGCTCGGTGGTCGCCATTATGAACTTCACATGAGGAGGCGGCTCTTCGATTATTTTTAAGAGCGCATTGAATGCGTCCTTTGAAAGCATATGGACCTCGTCAATAATGTAGACCTTATATCTGCATCTTTCGGGGGTATATACCGCTGCTTCTCTCAGCTCTCTTGCATCGTTAATGGAGCCGTTTGAAGCGGCGTCTATCTCTATTATATCGGAAAGTGCAAAATTATCGGCGTCACGGCAGATATCACATTCATTGCATGGGCTGCC
>CAMAIG010000154.1 GCA_945835085.1 uncultured Ruminococcus sp.
CTTGTCTATAGAATGGTTTAGAATTAGTATAAGGAGATATCTTATGACAGAAAAAGAACTTACGGGAATATGTTCGGAGCTTGCCTTCATGCTGATAAGATACGGAGCGGAAATATACCGTGTGGAGGACACCATATCAAGGATATGCCACGCATACGGCCATGAGGAGGCAGAGATATATTCCACCCCCGCAAATTTCATAATCACCGTAAAGGACAGCGAAAATAATCCCATCACCGATTCAAAAAGCATCTCGGGAAGAGAAACAAATCTTGACAGAGTAGGCTCAATAAACGAGCTATCAAGATATATCTGTTCAAAAAAGCCCTCTGCCGAAAAGATATATAAGCATATAGAGGAGATAAAGTCAAGACCCGTTTACAGCACTCCCGTGAAATATATCAGCTATTTTGTTGTAGGAACAGCCTTTGCTGTATTCTACGGAGCATGGGGTCTTGAAGCTGTTTTCGGCGGGCTTCTGGCACTGCTTGTCAGATTTATAGAGGGCAGGCTCAGAAGCGTCAAGGCAAGCACATTTCTTAATACCACCGTCTGCTCCCTTGCGGTGTCCCTGTTGGCCGTGGGACTTTGCCGTCTTGGGATAGTGCCGAGATTTGACCGCATGATAATCGGCGCCGCCATGACCATGGTGCCTGGAGTAGCCATGACAAACTGCATGAGAGATTTTATCTCGGGAGATTTTATTTCGGGGATATATACCATGGCAGAAGCCCTTCTCACCGCCGCAGGAATGGCAGTGGGAGCAGGCTCGGCAGTTGCCGCAGCCATAAACCTGTGATGAGGTGAGGATATGGTTGATTACAAAGAGCTTATCCTTCCCTGCATATGCAGCTTTATCGCCTGCTGTGCCTTCGGGATACAGTTTAATATCCGCATAAGGCATCTTATAGCTGCATCGGTGGGTTCCATAGTGAGCCAGCTCATATATTCCTTTCTTGCCGCAGGAACGCTCAGCGAGGCATTGTGCTGCTTTGTGGCAGCGGCGGCAGTTTCCCTTTACTCGGAGATAATGGCACGCTCCTTCAAAGCCCCCGTGAATATGTACCTCATTGTGGGAATAATCCCTCTGGTGCCCGGAGGAATGACATATTACGCCATGCTTGCCCTTGTAATGGGTGACAGCGACACCTTCTTTTCAAGAGCCTTGGCAGCCCTTGGCGCCGCAGCCGCTATCGCAATGGGAATATTTGCGGTGTCCTCGGCATTCCGTCTGGTGATAGATTTTCACAGACAGTACAAGGCAAACCACGAAAAAAGAAAAAAGCCCCCGAAGCCCCTTCACAGTAAACCAGCCCCAAAGAATATCAAGGGAGGAAAACCATGAATATACAAAGAGAATACCCGCTTATAACCGTTACCGAAAAGTGCCGCAAACGAGTAATGCCCGGTCATCCGTGGATATACGACAACGAGATAATATCCGCCGCTCCCGCAGAGGACGGCAGCCTTGCAGACGTAGTCAGCGAAAAGGGCAGATACATCGGCACGGGCTTTTTCAATTCCTGCTCAAAGATAAGGGTAAGGATAATTTCAAGAAATACCAACGACAAATTTGACGAGGCATTTTTCCGCCGCCGTCTTGAATATGCATACAATTACAGAAAAACCGTCATGACACCCGAGGATATGACAGCCTGCCGCCTTATTTTCGGTGAAGCGGACAGCTTTCCGGGGCTAACGGTGGACAGGTTCAACGATCTCCTTTCCGTCCAGATACTTTCTCTCGGCATCGAAAAGCGCAGAGATATGATACTTAACGCCCTTCTCGATATTCTTGAAAACGACGGCGTCCGTATAAACGGCATATATCTCAGAAACGATGTGAATATCCGCACCCTGGAGGGAATGAAGGAGGAAAAGGGCTGGTATTACCGCAAAAATGACGCTTCCCCCGTTACCGAAATATGCGAAAACGGGATTAAATACCGTGTTGACGTTGAAAACGGTCAGAAAACGGGATTTTTCCTTGACCAGAAATATAACCGCCGTGCCGCAGCTTCCATAGCAAGGGGAAGGAATGTGGTGGACTGCTGCACCCATACAGGCTCCTTTGCCTTAAACTGTGCCGCAGCAGGAGCAGCCCATGTGACCGCCGTGGACGTTTCCGCCTCGGCAATAGAAATGGCTCGTTCAAACGCAAGGCTCAACGGGCTGGAGGAAAATATGTCCTTTGTCACATCGGACGTGTTTGATTTTCTTAGGGGCAGGCTCGAAGCCCATGACAGAAGTGCGGACTATATTATCCTTGACCCGCCCGCCTTCACCAAATCCCGCAAGACCGTAGGCAACGCAAAAAACGGCTACTCGGAGCTAAACACCCTTGCAATGCGTCTGCTTCCCAGAGGCGGATATCTTGCCACAGCCTCCTGCTCTCATTTTATGACCGAGGAGCTTTTTGCTCAGATGCTTAAAAGCTCCGCAGCCGCCGCAGGAGTAAATCTCAGGCTTATCGAAATGCGCAGACAGGCTCCCGACCACCCCATACTTATGTCAGCAGATGAAACGGAATATCTGAAATTCTATCTTCTCCAGATAATATGAGGAAAACCCTATGATGAACATAAATCTTATAACCGTGGGAAAGCTGAAGGAAGGCTATCTCAGGGACGCCTGTGCCGAATATGTAAAAAGGCTTGGAGCATACTGCCGAATAAAAATAACCGAGCTTCAGGAAAGCCGTCTGTCCGATAATCCCTCGGAAAAGGAGATAGCCGCCGCTCTCGATAACGAAGGAAAAGCCATACTTTCCGCAGCCGCAGGCTCTGCAATAATAGCCATGTGCATCGAGGGCAGGCAGATGTCCTCGGAAAAATTCTCCTCCACCCTTGACCGAATGGGCGTGGAGGGCAAAAGCTCCGTAAGCATCATTATCGGCAGCTCCTTCGGACTATCGGAAAATGTGAAGAAGGCGGCAGAGATAAGAATGTCCATGTCGGAAATGACCTTTCCCCATCAGCTTGCCCGTGTTATGATACTTGAACAGCTCTACCGTGCAATGTCCATATCAAACGGAGGCAAATACCATAAATAGCGGTGAAAAAATGAAACGAACGATTATAGGAATGACAGCCCATGTTGACGCAGGCAAGACCACCCTGTCCGAAGCAATGCTCTTTGTAAGCGGAGAGATACGCAAAGCGGGCAGAGTTGACAACGGCGACTGCTTCCTCGATACTCATGCCATTGAGCGAAGCCGAGGAATAACCGTCTTTGCAAAGCAGGCGGTCATGCATTATAACGGCAGCGAATATACTCTGCTCGATACTCCCGGTCATGTGGATTTCTCCGCAGAAACAGAGCGGACCCTCAGCGTACTTGATGCGGCAGTGCTTGTAATAAGTGCTTCCGACGGTGTCCAGACCCATACGGAAACCCTATGGCGGCTCCTGTCACAGTATAAGGTGCCCGTCTTTATTTTCGTGAACAAGACCGATATCTCGGAAAACAGCAGGGAATTTCTCCTGCGTGAGCTGAAAGCAAGGCTCTCGGAGGCTGTTACGGATTTTTCTCCCCTCAGAAACAGGGAGGATTTTTCGGAAGAAATAGCTTCCCTTGACGAAAGCATTATGAACACCTATCTTGACGGCGATGAAATAACCGACGAAATGACCGCCGCCGCAATATCACAGCGGCACATATTCCCCTGCTATTTCGGCTCGGCACTGAAATTCAAGGGGATAGAGGAGCTGCTTTCGGGGATAGACAGATTTACCGAAGAAAAGCATTATCCCGACGCCTTCGGAGCAAGAGTGTATAAGATAACCTCCGAAAACGGCGTAAGGCTCACTCATATGAAAATAACGGGAGGAAGCCTTAAAGTAAAAAGCACCGTGGGCGAGGAAAAGATAAATCAGCTCAGAGTATATTCGGGAACAAAATTCACCGCTCCCGATGAGGTTTTTGCAGGCTCTCTCTGTGCCGCAGCAGGGCTTTCCTCCTCCTTTGCGGGAATGGGCATAGGCTTTGAGGAAAACGGCAGTGCTCCTATCCTGGAGCCTGTGCTTTCCTATCGGGTAATATTTCCCATGCAGGTCGATGAAAAGACCATGCTCGAAAAGCTCCGCATACTTGAAGAGGAGGACCCACTGCTCAGAGTTGTATGGAACGAAAGGCTCAGAGAGATACACGTCCGACTGATGGGCGAAATACAGCTTGAAATACTCCGCACTGTCGTAAAGGACAGATTTAATATCCCAATAGATTTTGACCGAGGCAGCATTGCATACAAGGAAACCATATCCGCTCCCGCCGAGGGGATAGGACATTATGAGCCGCTCAGGCATTATGCGGAGGTGCATCTGCTGCTGGAGCCGGGCGAAAGGGGCAGCGGAGTTTCCATATCCACCGACTGCTCCGAGGATCTTCTTGACAGGAACTGGCAAAGGCTGATACTGTCCTGCCTTGAGGATAAAGCACATATCGGAGTCCTGACGGGAGCGCCCATAACCGATATAAAAATAACCCTTGCAGCAGGAAAGGCACATCTGAAGCATACCGAGGGCGGTGATTTCAGACAGGCAGCCAACAGAGCCGTGCGAATGGGGCTTATGAGTACCGAAAGCGTCCTGCTGGAGTCTTATTACAGCTTCACCCTTGAAATACCCACAGAATGTACGGGCAGAGCAATGACCGATCTGCAGCGAATGAAGGGAGAATTTTCCGCTCCCGATATTTCGGGAGAAACAGCGATCATCAAGGGAACAGCACCCGCAGTGCTGATGATGAATTACCATTCGGAAGCCGCAGACTATTCCCATGGCAGAGCAAGGCTAAGCTGTACTCTCAAAGGCTATTTCCCCTGTCATAATGCAGATGAGATAATTTCCGCCGCCGCATACGACCCCGAAGCCGACCTTGAAAATCCTCCCGACAGCGTTTTCTGCAGCCACGGGGCAGGCTATACGGTAAAATGGAACGAAGTCCGTTCCCATGCCCATTTAGACAGCGGCATAAGATTTGCTGGAGAAAAAAAGCCGCCACAGAGCCTCAGATATCGGAAAAATCCCGAAC
>CAMAIG010000155.1 GCA_945835085.1 uncultured Ruminococcus sp.
TCCTTGGCGGCTCTCAGACCCTTTCCTGCAAGCTTTGTCAGCAGGAAGATAAGATAGACAAGCGACAATGCGGGGATAATAAGCATATACACCATTGGTCCCGCAAGTATCTGCGCTGTTATCTCTGCTCCACGGGTGCGGTTTTCCGTCCAGGGATAGCTGAGGTCTGCGGTTATCATTACATTCTCGGGTATTTTTTTAAATCCCTTGAAAAGCTTTATCAGCTCAAATCTTCCCGACTGGTCAATGACCTTGCTTTGTGAGCTGTCAGCAGGGTCAAGCTCGCACATTATATTATATGCAAAATCCCTGACGATATCGGGAATACACACCTCATAGGCTGTGAAGCGTGTTTCGGGAGATATCCTGCTCATTGCCTGATAGGGCACATATGCTCTCGGCATGGTGCCATAGGCGGCTTCGTCGTGCCCTCCCTCGGGGATATCCGTAACTCCCGCAACATAATAGGTATTTTCATTGATTGTAACGGTCATGCCCACCGTATTGATCGCTCCGAAAAGCTGCCATGAGCTTTGCTTATCAAGGATTATCCTGTCAAAATTCACATCATCATCGGAATAATAGCTGCCGCAGAGAAGCTCTTCGGGGTGAAAGATAAAGTAATCTCCCCATGTACCCGTAAGGGCAACATTGCACAGTCCCGATTCGCTTTTAATTGTAGCAGGACTTTCGGAGGAAGCACAGCTTATCCATAGCCTGCCGCCCGGATTTTTTTCGTCCTCGGTGACGGAGTTTTCCTTAAGCTTATCCTCAACGCTTTTCTGCAGAGAATAAACTCCCATGATATCAAGCCCGTTCTGTGAGGAAAGATATGTGGATATCTGTGCATAGCTGTAGGTATCGTTATTCCACTGCTGCCTTGCGCTGTCCGAGGAATAATCCGTCCGAAGCCTGCTTATCACGGCATACAGCACCGCAAATATCCCAAGTATCACAATATTCACTATGAGAATGATCTTATTGACTTTTTTCAGCCTGCCGTGCATTATATCACCGTCCTTTGTCTGCTGTTATGAATCAGTCGGCAGGACGGACCTGTTCGCCTGCACTGATGGGCTTTGTGGAGGTGGTGATAACGAACTCGCTTCCGGTAAGTCCGTTTACGGCAGTGTGGTTATCGTCCTTTGCAAGTACCTCAATATCATATCTTACAGCCTTGTAGCGGTTGCCAAGAGGGCTGCTCTTTGATTCCATAACGAGAACGAATTTGCCGTTTGAGTCCTCACGGACAGCATTGTTGGGGATAACTACGCTGTAATTTTGACCCTTGCTTCCCATTGAAAGGGAAATGGTCTGTCCTGTGGTGATATCAGAGCCCTGAACACGGAACACAAGCAGCTTCTGGGTCTGGGGATTCTGGGTATCGGGAAGTATCTCGGAAAGAGTTGCGCTGAAATCATCGCCCCAGTACCAGCTTGTTATCTCAGCCTTGTCGCCCACTTTTACCTTGCGAGCCTGCTCCGCCTTAACGGGGAACTGAACGGAATAGCCGAGATCGGACACATTGATAACTGCTGCCACCGAGCCTGCTTCAACAGTGCTGCCTGCTGCTGCATAAACGCTTTCCACAGTTCCTGCGATCTTGGCTGTAACGACTGCGTCAAAGGACTCCTTCTTGAGCTTTTCCACCTTGCTGCGCTGCTCCTCGACCTCCCTGAGCTTTGCTTCAAGGTCAAGCTGTGACTTATCCGCTGTGACCTGATCTGCAGACTGCTTCAGAGCAAGATCGGAACGAAGGCTTTCGATCTTCTGCTCCTGCTGGGTTATCTTGATGCCAAGCTGAGCCGCAGACATAAATCCCGCTGCTTCTGCGTCTGCCTTGGTCTTTTCGGCAGCAGCAAGACGGATCTGTGCCTCGCTGAGCTTTTCCTCTGTATCATTTAGCTTATCTCTTATTTCAAGCTTTACGCTTCTGACCTCATCGGCAAGCTTCTCCTTTGCGGAGTTAAGGGCTTTCTGTGCTTTTTCAAGCAACTTCTCTGCATTATTGAGCTTGCTGACAGCGGCGTTATTATGTATCTGGCTCTGATATATATCGGAAAGCTCCGAGCGGAGATTTTCAAGATTTAACTGGCAGCGCTGTACTTCCTCATATGCGGCTGATATTTCCTCCGGAGTTTCCGCAACGGCATATTTTGCATATGCCGAATTAAGGTCTGCTTCGGCGGTCTTTATCTCCCTTTCCTTTGCGCTTATCTGCTCCTGAATAGCAGACTCCGATGAAACGTCCTTGCTATACTTGTCATACTTCTGCTGAGCAGTGTCAAGATCGGTCTGAGCTGTCTTCACCGCTTCGGAAGCAGCCGAAAGACGGTCATAATAAACTTTATCGAGAGAGAGCATATCTCCGTCGGGGTTTGCGTCGGCAAGCTGTGTATTATAGCTTTCCTTCTGATTTGTAAGCTCGTCGACAAGCTCCTTTGCGGCAATGTACTCGGCTTCTGCAACACTGTAAACATCGGTCTTGCTGTCGGAGGACGCAAGGAGCTTTTTAAGTCTTTCAAGCTCCTCCTCAGCCTTTGCTATTTCAAGATAATCCGCCTGATACAGAGAATTTGAGGAAAGATCGAGAAGTGCTTTTTTATAGTCAAGCTCAAGGGTGTCAAGAGTTTTCTGCGCTTCCTTAAGCTCTGTTGATTCGGAATCTGCAAGCTCAAAAAGCACATCTCCTGCATTTACCTTCTGACCTGCCTTAACGGAAACGCTCTTTATCTCTCTTGCCTGATCGAATTTGACCTCATAGCTCTCTGCAGGCTCAACGCTTCCGCTTCCTCTGATCTGCTCGGAAATGGTTCCCTGGGACGCATATGTTGCGGAAACCTGAGGAAGTGAATAGTTCATTATCGTATTTGAAAAGAACGTTAGCACAAGAAGCACCGCAAGAAATATTATGGCAATATTTTTAATAACATCTTTTTTCATATTTATGCTGCCTTTCTAAAAATTTTTGTCAGCCCTTTATTCCGCCGGAATAGGTTATGCCCTCTACAAGATAATCCTCGCCGTACAGGAACATAAGCAGAGGCGGCGTCATGTATATGACAGCAACCGCAAAGGCAAGTCCCGTATCACCGGAATTTATCTTGGAAAGATATACGGACAGTGGGTGAAGGGTTTCATCTGCCATAAGTATGAGAGGCTGCTCCACCATATTCCAGTAATCTATGAACACAAGCATCAGCACGGAAAAAAGTGCGCTCCTTACCATGGGAAAGCAGATGCCCGTAAATATCTGAAGCTCGTTGGCACCGTCAAGCATTGCCGCTTCGTAATAGGTCTTAGGTATTCGCTTCATTGCCTTTGTCAGAAGAAAAACCGCAAAGGGCGAGAAAATTCCCGGGAGGATTATCGACCATCTCGTATTAAGAAGCCCCAGCTTGTCTGCCACCAGGTAATTTGGCACCAACGTTACCTGATAGGGCATAAGCATAAGAACTATATACATGAAGAAAATTATTTCCTTCAGCCTTCCCGTGAGCCTTGCAAAGCCGTATGACGCAAAGAGCGCAACCACTGTCTGAAAGATAACTATGGGCACTGTAAGTATCATGGAATTCCAGAACTTCATCAGATAATCGGGAGTTTTTACAAGAGCGGAGATATACTGACTGAAGGATACGATGTCGGGAATGAATTTCAGATTGACTTTCTCCGACATATATGTCTTGCTGTCATTCAATGAGGAGAAAACTACGCCGTAATTTGCATTTATCTCCGTCTGGGACATCAGCGAATTTGAAATGGTAAGGAAGGTGGGAAGCAGGAAAATTATTGCAGACACCGCCGCAAACAGAGTCATCAGGGCTATGATGCCTTTATTGAGCGCACGTCTTGGAGTAAGGGGCTTTTTGCTCATTCTTCCACATCCTCTCCGAATTTATTTTCAAGTATAAACAGCGTTCCGATAATGATTATCATCACTATTGACATAAGGATAGCCGCCGCCGAAAGCTTCTGATAATCAAGGCTGCGGAAGGTGTTGTTCATGAAATGCTGGAGAAGGTAAAGATCCTCAAAGGGGTAATCTCCCGTGAGCAGATATACCTCACGGAAAAGCTTGAAGGAATTTATCAGAGAGAGAATGGTTACAAAAAGCACCGTCGGCGAAAGATATCTCAGCTTGATATGTATCATTCTGTAAATCCTTCCCGCACCCTCCAGCTCAGCGACCTCGTCCAGATCCTTGGGGATATTGTTGAGAGCGGCAAGGAAAAGTATCATATTATATCCGAGATTTTTCCAGAGAAACATGAGCACGACCACTATCATGCATTTGCTTGATTTCATCCAGTCCACAGGCTGAGCCGCTATCATATCCACCAGCACCGCATTTACCGTTCCGTTATAATGGAAAAGCACCTGCCAGATAAGCACGACAGACGCCACGGGAACCATCATGGGACAGAGAAATGATGTCCTGAAAAAGCTCTTGCAGGGTATCTTTGAATCCAGCATACAGGCAAGTCCCAAAGACAGCACCACCGCAAGGGGCACCGCCGATACCGAAAGAAGAAGAGTATTCTTCGCTGCGGTAAGGAAGGCGTTATTTTTCAGAAGTGTGGCATAGTTTTTCAGAAAGACAAAATCCTTGTTGATAGGGTTATTCACAAAGGAATAGAAAATTATTATCATAAACGGGATTATGAAAAAAACCATTACGCCGGCAAGGCTCGGCACCACTGACAGCCGTGCAAACAGGGTATTGGTATCTGTCAGCTTCGAAGGCCTCGACGGCTTCTCTTTTGTTCTGTTCTTCATTTTTAGCCTCCGATTTTCATTCATAACCCTATTATACAGCTATTCCATTTTAAATTCCACTATTGTACCAAACTGTAATCGAATATTAACCAATTGGTTGAATAGGTATCGGCGGGTTGTTTTTTTGTGCGGAAAATATTATTGCAGCCTTTGACTTTTTAAAAGAAATATGGTATACTATAATTATATCAGTCTGTCGGAAAAATCATAATATTGC
>CAMAIG010000156.1 GCA_945835085.1 uncultured Ruminococcus sp.
AGCAGCGAATAATATTCAATATCGGAATCGGCATTTTCAACCATTTCTTTAAAAACTTTGTCAAATCGCTCTCTGACAGCTTCGGCTACGGATTTTTCATATCCGTAATTTATTATACCACTTTCTGATGATTTGTCAAGTGTTCCAGCAAAAGGCTTAAATTGTTCTGTCTGCTTTGAACCGGGTTCGCCAATAGCAAATACCTTGTATGGGGTATTATTGCTATTATTAGAATTCTTAGTCGTAGGAGCGGCGCTTCCTCCACTCGTCGGCGTCCCCTTCGGACCATTCCCCGAAGTCTGCGCCGAACGTGCCGCCCAAGAAGCTCTTGAAGCCTCCGACCGCCCGAACCCAACAACCTGATTCCTCTCGTTCTGAGTGAGCAGCCCCGCAGATTTGGAAAACTTCTCATATTCCTCACGCTGCCGTCTGAGCCTGATTGATTTCTCGGTAAATCGGTCTTTATCTCCCGACTTATCGGCAGCAAGGATCTCCCGCTTGGTTTTGCGGATAGCCCTCTCCATACTCCTCTGTTTCTGAGTAGCTTCATAGTATGTATACCGCTTTCCGTTATACTCAAACGGCGGCGGGTCAATGTTCGCAAGCTCCTCTTTGGTATATAACGGCGTGTCAATCCCCTCAATAACAGGGAAGAAGTCGTGCCGACAGTTCGCACCTTTTAGACCGTCTACACGTCCATATCCTGTCGCTTCGGCAAGAGAACGATATTTCTTCGACTTTCCCGAAAGCGAGTACCAACCGCCCTGCCATTCCGCATGATCGGGACGCGCCCCCGCATGAGCAGTTACTTCCACAATGTCAGTTTCAAGCTCGGCGGCATTATGCTCGGAGATTTTTCCCGTCACCTGAGATATGCCCGTCAGAACGGCTCTACGCACCGCTACATCAACGTGATTGACTACCCCCGAATCATAATCCACAAACTGCAAACCGCTCTCTGTGAGCCTTCTCGTGGCGTTTCTGATAGCCGTGATATAATCGGTCGTTCCCGTTTCCACCTGGGTGAAAGCATAGTCCAAACATTCCCGATATGCCGTTGCAACAGGACGGAACCGCCTTTCACCATTTGAACCACGATAGGAAAACCCCATAGACTGAGTGAGATTGCTCAGTTCTCCCTTCGTCTGATTAACATTTGCAACAACTATCTGTTGAAAAAAATCATTGTATTCAAACGGCTTGTACTCTTTTCCCGCCTTTGCATAAGCACCCTTGTAAAATTCATCGGACACCTGAGCTGCATCAAAAAAGAGCTGCTCCACAACATCATCGGACAGCCCTGAATACTCTTTGATTTTTGATTTTATGTACTCCGTCCCCGCACCAAGCTCCCGCATACGCAGTATCTGATATTCAGCAGTGTCGCTGATATGCCCGACCTTTGCAATGCGCCTGCTTATATCGGCAATTGTTTCCTCCTCCAGCCGAAGATAAAGCTTTTCCAATTCGGCAGGAAGTCCCTGTAAATATTCGGGAGTGAGCATTATTCATCACCCTCAAAACTGTTGGGAAGTGCCGCCTTCGCCTGTTCCTCAGTTTCGCCATAACGCTTCATTCGGTATTCAACAGGGGACATAAGTCCCGCAGAAACTTCCTGCAACCACACCTTCTGCTCATATTCATTATCGACAATAAGCGAATCGCCAAAATCAATTGACTGCTCCACTTTATCTCGAGGAGCAAGAGAGTATATGTCACAAAGCATTTCCATTGCTTCAAGGTGATTCTCCAAAGCCGTTTTTAATGCCCTCTGAATTGCGCTTACGGTACTGTAAGAACGCTGACGTGCAGCCTTTATCTCGGTGGCGGTCTTAGCCGTTTCCTGCATTCGGGATAACGTTCCATATGCAAGCCCCGACAGAAATTCAATATCCCTCAGAAGAGCATCCAAACCATTGAACAGGGAAGCATCACGGATCTCGGGAGAAAATGTTTCTATCTGAGAACCGCTGTCCATACTAAGCCCACGATAAAGCCTCTTGTCCAGCTTCGGCAAACTTGCCTTGCCGTCATTAAGCTCCAGCATAGTTTCATCAACGTGAACAGCCAGCTCAGACCCCTTGTATTCCCACAAAATACGGGAATACTGTTCGTCCGCCTGTTTTATGGAATCGGTCGCCCTTGCGAATACAGAAACACCTAAAGGGGAACTGCTGTCAATGTTATTTGCACCCGGCATTTTGAAGTATGAGAATAAAGGACGCTTTGCATTTCCTATGGAAACTTCCTCCTGCAAATCCGCCCATTCGGGAATATCGGTCAGAGAAATCCTTCTGCCGATGCTGTCTGAATTGTCCGAAACAAAAGCATAATTCTGAATAACATATCCAACGGGAGAAAAATCATGATATTCAAGCCTTGTGTAATATCGGCTGCCCTTGGTTTTTCTGTCTGCGAATATACAGCCAGTAATGCCCCCAGAGCTGTCGAAGGCGGTAGGGAAGAAGCAGTCCGCCTGAACGAACGCTGTGACTATCTTCCCCGCAGAAATATACGGCTTTAACATCAGCCCGCCCTTTGCACAGGCATACTCGGTAAAAACACGGCTTTCGGAAATGATTCGGTTATATTCCGCTGAAAGAAATTCCGCACGTTTTCCGCCCGACAGCTCCGAAGTAAATTCCAGAGTGGCAAGCTGTGCAAGCTCTTTCGAAACAGCTGCCGCAAGGTTTTTGGAATGAACGCTGTCCGACAGCCACGGAGCGTCGTTTTCATACATATCGCACCAGAGCTTCAATGCGTTCTTCATTTTCCCGGAAACATTGACGCTTACGCCGATAGCCTGAGAAATTTCCTTTTTGCCGAGCATTTTAGATATCACTTCCTTAATTTTATCGAAAATATTCATCGTCCCTTTTTCCTCCAGACAGGGGATAACGCATATCGTACAGCGTCAATGTGATGATTGTTTTTATCGGGATAGCCCGAAATTATTTCGCCGTCCTTAGTCCGCTCATACTCATATTGCAGAAATTCCTTTGCCGTTTCGGGACAGCGTTTTTTGTCAATGATTATCTCGGACAACGATTGCAGCCATTTCATTGAATATTCAACCGTGTCGGGGCCTTTCTCCACAGCACGGCAGGAAATACCGAAGCTTCGATAATCTCCGATAGACTTTGGCTCTGCACTGTCCGCCGTGATAAGGTCAGCAGAAGAAATGCCCCTCTCAATGAGCATGTCAGCTGTTTCTCGATTAGATTTTTTATTGCAATGCAGCTCATCTGTGATTATAAGCCGCCGACGGTTCGCGTCGAAATACATCTCGTTATATGCAAACGGATCGGGAAACCAGCCCCAGTCAATCCCCCTGTAAACACGGTCATATTCGTTTCGTTCCTCATCGGAAATCTCTCGAACAACAACATTCTCAAAAACGCTGCCGCCCGTTCCCGTTGGAACGCCTAAATATTCATGCTCATATGCTCTGGGATTTTGAGCTTTGAGCATTTCTGCTTCGGTGAAAAACTGATCGCCCAGCCATTCGGCAGGAACGTCCAGATAGCAGGATCTGTGAGTGTACCTGTCGGGACGCTCTTCCAGACTGTCCATATTCGCCCAATTTGAAGCGGACACAGGCGGATTATAACTTTCAAAATTCCAGAATTTATTCCCGCCACGCATCGTAGACTGCAATATTGTTCGAATCTCGGGACGCCCGGAAAACTGATCCTTTTCTTCGAAATGCGTAACACCGATATATCCGAAGGGGAGCTTGATGGATTTCAGCTTTCCCGCATCGTCCGCACCGAAGAACAGGATTTTCTGCCCTGTCGGCTTGTAAATCAGCTCCATAGGGGAGGTGTGAGCAATAAATTTCCCTTCCAGACCCAGCATAGAGATCGCCCATTGATACTGAGCAAACACGGACGTTCTGAGTGTCGCTGCCACCTTACGCATAACCAGAGCATGGCAAAGCGGATTTCTGATTATAATCAAAATAACCTCAATGCTGACAGTAGACGATTTCAGCGAACCTCTGCCGCCGCTCAGATCGTAGTGAGTATATTTATGCTCCCTGACAGCCCTGTGCAGCTCATAGTACGGCTTTGCGATTATTTCGGATATTTTACACGTCGTCAACGATACGCACCTCCTCGGATACAGGACCATCGTCTTTCTTATCAAACATGCCGAACCGTTTTCCGATAAGCTCAGCAGCCTTAAGCCGTTCCTTTTCGTCCGGACGTTTGACGACATGCCGAGCAGAAGAACAGCCTTCTCCGCAGCCTTCAACAACAATTATTTCCGACTCAGAATTGCCCCTCATCACCGAAGTAAGGTATTCCATCACCTCGATAACGTCTGCAATTTTCTCTGAAGTGAGCTTTTCACGAAGTTCAGCAATATGCTTTTGAACGTGACTTTTCGTTACCAGTCTGCGCCCAATATCTGAATTCTTATATCCTGCTCTTATAGCCGCCTGTGTCGCATTGAGGTCGACGAGATATTCTTCGCAAAACCTCTCCTGCTTCGGCGTAAGTTTTGCGATTTTACTCACCTCCGCAAATAAAAATCCGCCCCTCAGAGCGGAACAAAAATCATATCGAAAGCAAAGCGAAGCCGCCGATAAGCAGGAACGAAAGCTCCCACCCTCGGCTGGGCTTCAATGTATTCTTTGCTGATTATAATTATATCACGGAAAAATAGTGCAATTCAATGCAATGTTTTGAAGAGCATATCCGTGAAGCTGATATACACGTCTGAGAGAATAATTCACACTCTCAGCAATATCTTCCCACCTCTGACCGATAATGTACCGCCGTGTCAGCACCTCACGCTGAACAGCATCGGGAACAGAAGCGATAAGAACCTCTGCCCGCTGCCTTGCGGCTATCATATCCTGCATAAGCTTGTCTGCCTCGTCAGCATAATCAGCTAAGCAACAGTAAGCACGCTCAACAGAGTTGCCGTTCTTTTCGTGAGTACCGCCTGTA
>CAMAIG010000157.1 GCA_945835085.1 uncultured Ruminococcus sp.
ATACTTTTTCGGCAAAATATATAAATTGTTGGGAATCGGCTTTGCGAAAAGGTTTTCTTATGGTTTTTGTACAACCGTGAATATCAAAAAATTGTTCTTTTGGTCAAAAGAACATAATAGTAGGTTACAATTTGGTTAAAATAACATATTGCTAAATTTTAACGAAAATGCTATAATATATATATTCGGAACAGCGGCAGAAATGCGCCTGTTTTTGGATGCGAATGTTATTATTTTCGGAGGTGTCACATATTGAAGACTTTTATCTATACGGCTACGGATGTTCAGGGCAATACCGTCAAGAACCAGAAGATGAACGCCGAAGACGTTAATGACTTTCTCGAAAAGATCCATGAGAAAGGTCTTTTCTGCTCCAGCTACAAGGAAGCCAGGGGCGGAGATAACAAGAGTCTGCATAAGTTTACCACTAAGGAGCTGGCTTACGACTGCCGTCAGATGTCAGCTATGCTGACTTCCGGTCTTACACTTGTAAAGACCCTTGACATCATGCAGCGTGAGCAGACTAAGGAAGGCCCCAAGCAGATCTATCGTGAGATCTATGAAGAGGTACAGAAGGGTACATCCTTCTCCGACGCCATCAAGATGCAGGAGGGCGCTTTCCCCAACTTCTTTATCTCAATGGTACAGGCGGGCGAGTCTTCCGGTAGCCTTGACATGGTTATGAAGAAGATGGAGGATCAGTACGCTAACGACGCAAAGCTCAACAACAAGATCAAAAGCTCAATGATGTATCCTATCATTCTGTGCGTACTCTGCGTTGCGATAGTTATCATCATGTTCACATTCATCATGCCTACATTCAAGGACCTTCTTACAGAAGAGGATATGAAGGGTCTGACAGGTGCGCTCTTTAAGTTCTCCGACGGCTTCAAGGCTTATTGGTGGCTTATCCTCATCATTATTGCAGGACTTGTTTTCGTTATCAAATATGCACTCAAGATCCCCGATATAAGATATAAATACGACCAGCTGATAGTTAAGATGAAGCCCGTAGGACCTCTCGTTGTTAAGATCTACACAGCACGCTTCGGTTCTACTCTTGCTTCCCTCTATTCTTCCGGTATCCCTATGGTTGAATGTCTTGCAAAATCCTCCAACATTCTCAATAACCTCTATGTATCAAAGAAGTTTGAAACCGTTATTGACGAAGTTAAGCAGGGCGAGGTGCTTTCCGTTTCTATCCAGAGAACAGGCATTTTTGAGTCGATGTTCACATCTATCATCTATGTCGGCGAGGAATCCGGTGCTCTCGACAGCATCCTTGCAAAGTCCGCTGCCTTCTATCAGGAAGAAGCCGACGAAGCTGTTACCCGTCTGGTATCTCTGATCGAGCCTGTCATGATCATATTCATGGGTACTATGATCGGTCTGGTTATCGCAGGTATCCTTCCCGCTATCTACAACTCTATGGGCAACATTGCCTAAAAGGCAGACAAACGTAAATATTCGGGCGGCTTCGCAATACGGATCTTCCCGGTTAATTAAATTTTAAAAATAATTAGTGAGGTGACGAGAATGCTTTCATTTGATATTACCGACAGACACATACGCATTATTCGCGGAACTGAGGCCCGCGGCAGGATCAGAGTTTCTTCTGCTTCTACCATCGACCTTCAGGAGGGTCTGATCGTAAACGGTCATATAAAAGATATTCCCAGAATGGCAACCATCATCAACGATGAACTCAAGGCAAGACGCATGGACGACAAGGAAGCAGTTGTTACGATTTCTTCCAACCTCGTTATTTTCAAGGAGTTACATATCCCTAAGGCTAAGACCAGCGCTCAGCTGCTTACCATGGTCACAAACCAGATGCAGCACACAATGGGTATCGCTGAGGAATACTCCATCTCCTACTCCATCGCAGGAGAGGTCGAGGAGGAAGGCGCTCAGGCTCTGAAGATCCTGGCTACCGCTTGTCCCTTTGAAGTCGTAGACTGCTTCAGAAAGGTTTTCTCAATGCTGTCTATCGCTCTGAAGTCCGTTTCCGTTTCCTGTAATGCGATCTCCAGAATAGTTCTGGGCGACAAGAGAGTAGCAGGCAAGATGCCTATGCTCGTTGTTCAGGTAGACCCCAACTTCGTAAGCCTTAACCTTTACGAAAACAACCAGCTCTCATTCGCAAGATTTGCTTCCATTGACCCCGTTGACTACGATAACTCCGAGGATTACGTTTACGAGGCTGTTAATGAGAACATCTACAGAATGATCCAGTTCCATAAGTCCAGAAATCCCGAGAATCCTATCCAGAACGTTGTATTCTACGGCGACACCGCTGAGTATATCCGTCTGACAAACGCTCTCGAGGGAATGGACATCTCCACAAGCCTTCTGGGCGTTCCCAACAACATCTCCGGTTACGAGAATATCGAGTTCCAGGCTTATGCAAACGCTATCGGTGCAATGTTCAGAGGAGATAAGAACATCGACCGTATCAACCTCCTTGAAACAGACTCCTCCGCAGGTAAGACCGATGCAGGCTCCAGCTTCTTCATTCAGCTGGGCGGCGCAGTGGTTCTTTCCGCAGCAGTTGTTGCAGCTGTTTACCTGGGCTTCTCCAATACTATTAATAATAACGATAAGAAGACTGCAGAGATCGACGCATGGATGAATGCCGAGGAGCAGGTACAGAAGAGCATCGAGGTTGATCAGACTCAGGAAAAGATCAATAAGGTTGATGCCTTTAAGATCGAGCTTGATAACGCTGCTCACAACTACGCCACAATGCCTCACCTTACAGTTGAGCTTATTGAAACAATTGGCAAGACCCTTGATGATAACAACTGCGTCTGGGAAAACCTGAGATTCAGCTCCGGTCACGTTGAGATCGACTGCAAGACCGATGATAACCTTAACCCCGACCTTGCAGTTCAGGCATTCTATGATCTGGATATGTTTGACAACATCATTTACCAGGGCTTTAAGCTTGATGAGGGAAATACAGCCCAGGATGGCAGTACTACTTCCGAAGAAACAGCTTACAGCTTTACTGTATCATTTGAGCTTCGTCCTATAGTTGATGAGAATGCTGTCACAGAGGCAGAAACTCAGGAAGGTGGTGCTGAATAATGAATATGAAGCTTTCAAGAAGAGATAGAGTTATTATTCTCATAGTTGCAGTTGCTGTTATCATTGGCGTGGGTATTTTTACATTCCTTAAGCCTAAGTACGGCGAGGTACAGGCTTCCGAAGACAGGCTTGCTGCCAAGGAGTCCGAAAAGGCTGCTCTTGAAGCAAAGATCGCCACTCTCGATGATCTGAAGCTTACCCTTAAAAAGAATGTTGAAGCTGTTGAAAAGGTTCAGGAACAGTTCATCAGTGAAAAGGAAGTTAATGAAACACAGAAGATCTCTCAGTATGTTATGTCCATGCTGGAGCCTTCCGGCATTACTATCAACAGCGTTACACTTTCCGATCTCGGTGCAACCAGGATCAGCGAGTATATGTACAACAAGAACGCTCTTGCATATCCTATGAAGATAAACGGTGATATTGCTCATAAGCTCCCCGATGAGGTTTATTACGCTTATGAGGGCAATTACCCTCTGCCCGGTCCCGACGCTGTTATCGCAGGCACTGTAGTTACTGTTGACTATAATTGCGGACTCGACAGCAAGGAGCTTTTCGATGCTATCCAGATCATCGCAGACCACGAAAAGACAGTTTACCTCAACACCTGTTCTTCTCAGACAGAAGAAAGTGTTAAGGAGGGCAAGGAAAACGCAGAAGATATCCAGGGTCAGCTTGTTATGACAATTTACGAGGTTTATCCTATGGATCCTGCCGATCTTGACGCAGCTTCCAACTGATCTTAATATTCAGGTTCGACCCGAAAAAGTGCTTTGCCTTTTCGGGTGGGCTTGTTTATCAGAATATTAGCGATCCTAAAAAAATTTTAAGAAAGGGTGGTTAATTTGGAAAAGACAAACCGAAGACCGTCAACGCTGCGAGGCGCCGTTCTTATAATGGTTCTGACGATCATGTTTGTTCTTATCTTTATCCTTGCCGGAACAATAGCTGTGGTTTACTCGGCTCATAACCGTGCAATGATAAAGTACGAAGGAAGCCAGGGCTACTACGGAACCAGGTCGATCATTGATTCCTACGCAAATACGCTCCTGCTTGATGATACCACAAAAACCACTGAGGGCTATTATTATCTCAAAGAAGATAAGACAACGCCTACAAACGACGGTACATCATCAAATGCTCTTACTCAGGGAAGAGCGCTTGAGCTTGACCTTTATTCCGTTACCGTTGATACCTCCGGTGACTGGTATCAGAAAAAGATTGTTAATGAAGGTAAGGATATAAACTACGTTAATCCTACCTTTACAAACGACTCCTATATTGAGCAGTATAATATCGCTACCACCAGCGATACTCTGACCTATAAGCTCTCCTCAAGTCTGGACAGCTGGGCATCGGGCTATGGCCGTCTGGCTGACTCGGGTACCGATATAACTGTTGAAGTCAAGGTGCTCGAAAGAGTTCTTGATCTGGGAGCTGGTCCCAATGCTACTGCAATGTTCAAAAAGGGTGCCCGTGAAAAGGATTATTTCAAGATCCAGGTAACTTCTCACCTTACATACAACGGCGAGGAGTATACCACTGTTAAGATCCTTGAAACAGACTTTACCGCAACTCCTCCTTCAACCAACGCCGTAACATCTCTCGGCTTTATTGCTCCGGGTGCAAACGTTTCTATCTACGGCGGCGCAAGCTCCATAACTCCCGAAGATGTTAGCTGGGGCAACAATTCCCGTGTTTCCGGAAATGTATATTTCCAGTCCGGTCTTTCTACCAATACTGCACACCCCATTATGTACCTTGGCAAGGACAATCTTGTCTTTGTAAGAGGAAAGCTTGCGGGTCAATCTATAAAAACAACCGATAACCTTAAGGGTAATCAGTGCCCCTATTCTCC
>CAMAIG010000158.1 GCA_945835085.1 uncultured Ruminococcus sp.
AGATAGGTTTGTGTATAATCGCTGTTTGGGCTATATATGGTATAGCACCTTGTAAAGCAGCCAAATAACAGGTTAAGTCCAAGATATTCGTCGCCTTTATACATTCCAACAGCGCACGGCTTAGAATGCATTATCTGCGACACAGCAAACAAATGCCCCTCAGGAGTATTATTGCTATAGTCGGAAAACTGATAATTTACCGTTTGCCCCGCATAATCGGGCAGCCACTTAAAAATCTGCTTGTAATCGCCTATAAGCGGCACTTCAACTATCGTTTCCTGCTGCAAAAACAGGTCGTGCAGGCTTATAACGCCCCCGCCCGTTCCGCCCATCTGCACAGCAATAAGGCTTGAAACAATGTCATTAGGAACCATTTAAAATTTCCTGCACCTCGCTTTCCGAAATCTCTTCAAAGGTCACAGAGGGATTTTTTCGGATATCTCCCGAACCCTCTGTAGTAATTGTAAGCTTGCCGTATTTCGAGCCTGCGAAAACAGCGAAAGAAACATTGTCGGAAATTTTTTTCACCGCCACAGGCACCGACAGCGCCGAATATACACAGTGCGCATCACTGTAAATATACTTCACCACAGGAACGCCCTCAATGGGCTGAACGCAAATAAAATCGGCTTTTGCCATATTTTACCTCCTAAATATCTATTCTCAGCCCGAAGCCCTTGTCTCCTGCAAAAAAGCAGCCGTAGGACTTTCCGAGACTGAGTTTCCCGTCAATTTCCCTGCTGTAAAGGTCGTGATATTCGGAAAAGCTTCCGTCCGCCGCAGGAGCGGAAAGCGCCGCTACAATGCCGAGAGCCGTAAAGCTGTTATCGGCACTGAGCACGGGGAGCAAATCCCCATCATAGGCAATGTGGTCGCCGATATTGTAAAGATGATCGGTAAGCGCAGTGCTTTCCCAGCCGTGATAGTCGTATTCGCCGCCGCTTCCGAGTATCTGAGCCGTCATTTGCTGAACGGTCTCCTCCGAAAGATACCGCCCCGAAAGCCGCTCCGTGTGAGCCCATGAAGAACCCGTGGAATATTCGGTGCCGTATATCTCGTCCGAAGCGTAAATGCCCGTAATGACCTTTGTGCCCCGCTTTACTATCTCCGTGCGGCTGCCGCTGTCGGGTGCCGCAAGTCCCGAAGAGGGTGCGGAAAAGGGGACGAATGCAAGCACGCCGCCGCTGTCCTGCCAGTGCCCCACGTCTGCTTTCGATAAGTCCTCCAGAATTGCCCTGCACGTCTTGCCCGAAAAATCGTTGTAACAAAGCTGAGCTGTCCGTCCCGAATATCCGCCCGAAGAAAATCCGCACTGATTTGCCGCAGCTGAAACGATAAGAGAAGTGCTGTACCATTTTGCGCTCCCGTCCTCGTTAAACTGCGTGTAATCGCTGTAGTCAAAGGGGATATCAAGATTTTTGCAGAGGTCGTAAGCCGTAATGCTCGCAACGCCACCTTTGTAGTCCTGCGAAGCAATGTAAAAAGTTGGCAGCCCGAAGCCGTTAAAAGTGACAGCCTGCCCCTCCATAAAGGGTACGGGGGAGTATATGTCGCAGGAAAATTCCGAAGTCGATACCCCGAAAAAATTCTTCCCTTCAATACTCCGCCGCAGCCGAATGTTTGCAAGGCAGTCGGCACCGTAGGTATTGCCCAGATAAGTTACCGAATAAGGCAGGCTAAAGACCTGAGCCCTTGAGAGGGCAGGTCATGGAAACGGAAATGTTCCAGTAATCAACTTCCCCGTCATTGAAAACGGGCACGCACCGCAGAGAGGGACGGTCAAAAACCGCCGTTTCGGGCGCAGGGCATTTGTATGTAACGCTCACGCTGTCGGCATTGCATGCGCTTACCAGAGCCGCCGCAGCGGTCCCGTCAAGCACGGAAAAATCCGCAGACAGGTCTATCCGCACCCCGAGACATTTTTTCTTTTCCTCACCGTTCACGGCAGTAAAGCTGTCCGACCACACAGGCGACCTGCTTATGTCAACAGCCTCGCAGATAACGTGCTCGGACATATCTACATCGCCGATTTTCAGAATGATCTTGTTTGTTTCGTCCAAAATTATCCACCTCCAACAGTATTTCGGCGGTTGTTCTCTTCCCTGACAACCTTTGCAACATAGCTGCCGTTAAGGTCAAGTATTTTGTATATCTGATTGCCGCCCGTGTCGGCTTTTTTGGTGCTTGTACCGCCGCCTGCGCTTTGGGTATTTCCGCCGTAGCTTACGGGAGCAGTGCTTTCCCTGCCTGCCTGAGCATTGGCAGAGGAAACGGTAACAGCAGCCGAAGCAATGTACTCCTCTCCGAAAACGGAGCTGAGAGCATTTTCCCAATTTTCCTTGAATGCAGCGGAGAAGCTTTCACCAAAAAGCGCTCCTGCATCGGTACCAAGCTTTTCAAATTCCGAAGAATTTTCAGTCACCATGTTCGCAATGATATTGCTTACGCCCTCGTCCTCCTTGAACATGGATTTTATTTTGGAAAGCTTTTTCGGGTCTTTAAGGAGCTGATTTGCATAAGCGAGAGCGTCCTCGGGGTCCTGCTTCAAAAGCTCGGAAACAAGACTGTCGGGAACGTCCTTTTCGTAAAGCTCCGCAATTTTTTCGGTAAGCTTTTTCTTTGCCGCAAGCTTTTTTTCAAACTCCGAAGTATCAATGCTCCGAGACTTTTTCTTTTCCCCCGTGCGCTTGTCGGTTTCCTCGGAGCTTTGGAAAATATCGGTGCTGTTTTTAAGGCTGTCCGAAAGCTTGTCACGGCTTGAAACAACGGAATTGTACGCCTTTTCAACAGCGTCCTTCTGCTTTTTTGCGGACTGCTCGGCTTCTTTCAGAGCGGCATTGTCAGTCTTTTCCTGCTCCTTTAAAAGCCTGAGATTATAGTCCTTGTAAGCCTCGCTGTTGTGGTCAAGGGTCTCCAGATATGCCCGTTCCTGTTCAAGGAGCCATGCATCGTCATAGCCCTTTACAAGCTGCTCCGTTTCAAGCTCACGGAATTTATCCTCAACAGCGCTTTTCAAAGCGGATTCCTGCTCCTTGGAGGCTCTTTCTGCGGCTTTGGCTTCGGTCTCAATCGCCTTTTCGTAATGCTCCTTTGTCTGCGAATAATATTTTATCCAAGCCTGATCTTCCTCGTTGCGGTTTGCTTCAAGGAGATCCAGCCTGTCAGCCCAATAAGCCTTTTCGCTTGAATAATTTCCGAGATCATAAGCATTGTCGATTTTGGTAACAGCTTCTTTCAGCTCGTCACCCGTGAGCAGGAGCTTTTCCGTTTCTTCCTCTGCCGCTTTTGTATATCCGCCGAAATGCTTTCTTGCTTCCTCTTCCGCACGTTTGGCAGCTCCTTCACCGAATGCGCCGCTGAGCGACAATTCCTCTTCATAGCCTAAAAGGGTCTTTTTTATTTCAATAAAGCTGTCGGAAAGTTCTCCGTTCTTTTCTTCAAGCCTTTTCAGAGAGGCTTCGAGACGTGCTTCTGCTTCTTCCTGAGAGCCGAGTATCTCATATCCGTCCGCTGCGGCTATATTGTCGGCTGCTTGTTTCATCGCATCATCAAGGTGTGCAATAGCCTGACTTGCGCCATCTGCCCAATCATAGTTTTTTAAGCCTTCGGCAATCCCATCACATATTGCTGCGGGAACCTCAACTATCAGCGAATATTGCGCATCCATCAGCGCAACAACAAGTTTTTCGATTATTGCCGGTGCTTCCTGCACCAATTCAGGAAGTGCCTTGCTCAAACCTTTTGCCAATGATCCGATAATTTCAACTCCTGCATCAATAAGCTTGTCAGCATTATCAAGCAGTGTTTCTATAATTGTAATAGCAGCATCGACCATTGCAGGGATAAGCTCGTCAAGATTATCGGAAATTCCCTCCGCAAGGCTCAGAACAATATCCACAGCCCCCTGAGTGATGATATCCGCATTATCGAGGATAGCAGTGATAAGTGCCGTGCAAAGGTCGGCAGCCGAAGATGCAAGCTTAGGCACCGCCGATACAAGCCCCGTAAGGAGAGTGTTGATTATCTCGTCTGCGTTCTCGGTGACAATGGGGATTGCCGTGTCCGCAATGGAAGAAAGTGTTTCAAGCAGAGCCGAAACAAGCTTATTTGCCCCCTCAAGCACACCGGGGAACATTTTTTCAAGCGTCTCGGGAATTAGGGGCAGGAGATTATTCGCAAGCTCCGTAACTCCCGTTGCCATCTGCGGAAGTACCGCCATGATACGGGGCATAAGGTTGTCGGAAACCGTAATAACACTGTCGATAAGATTTCCGAGAAGCCTGTCAAAATCCTGTGTCGGGTCAGCAAGTCCGACCATAAGGTTTTCCCATGCGCCCTGCATGGAAGAAATACTGCCCTGAATAGTGGTAGCAGCTTCCTTTGCGGTCGTTCCCGTTATGCCCATATCCGTCTGAATAACGTGGATAGCTTCAATTATCTTGTCAAAAGAAACGCTGTTTACAGTCTCGGCAGTGACCTTCATGCTGTCGCCAAGCACACCCGAATCGTTTATAAGCCTTGCCATTTCGGACTGAGTGCCGCCGTAGCCAAGCTTTAAGTTGTCGAGCATGGTATAGTTCTGCTTGGCAAAGCCCTGATAAGCGTTCTGTATCATCGTCATGTCCGTGCCCATTTTGTTGGCATTGTCGGACATGTCAATAACAGCCTGATTTGCAATTTCAGCAGCCTTTGCCGTGTCACCCTGCAAGCCCTGCAGAAGAGAAGCGGAGAAGCCCGTAACAGTCTCCATATACGCATTTGCGGACATTCCTGCGGTCTTGTATGCCTCGTCCGCATAACCCTGTATAACGTCCGCAGAATCCTTAAAAAGGGTCTCCACGCCGCCTACAAGCTGTTCATATTCGGCATAGCTCTGAATAGCGCTTTTAGACAGAGCCGCAACAGCAGCAGCCGCAGCACCCGTAGCCGCAAG
>CAMAIG010000159.1 GCA_945835085.1 uncultured Ruminococcus sp.
AGTATTACCGGTAGCATCGTTATCAATGCGGTCGTAGCCGAGGCTGTAGGCATCACTGCAACTCCCGATAAGTCGCCGTTAGAGTATATTTACGGCAAAAAATTATTTGACCTTGCCGATGCGGGAATAGTTATCGAGCTTGAATATGAGGACGGCAGCAAAGAGGATATTACGGATTCGGCAAAATTCGATTCGAGCTTTGATATCGGTCAGACCGAAGTGGAGATACGCTATGATGGCTTTACCTGCAGTGTTGGCGTGGACATTTACTACACCGTAAACTACACCGCAAAATACACCGCAAGCTATGCAGGCACATTTCCGGACGAAGTTCTGAAAACGGCTTACGGTATGATAGGATATTCTGTTGTTTCGCCTATTGCTCCCAGCATCTGGAGCATAGGATCATACGACCCGGTATATGCAGTAATGACTAAAACAGACTCCGATGGTAACGAAATAAAATACCTGCTTTATAAATGGGACGGTGCGACCATTGTCCTTGATGAGGCTATGTTAGATTCAACAGGTACATATACTGTTGAGGTGCCTTATGTTCCTGCGGATTCAATAGTTGAGGTAACCATTACTAAGGATGGCAACACCGTATCGGCTGATCTTGTGGAAAAGGATTCAAGCTACACTCTTCCCGGCTCTTCGGAGAATGGATTTAAGGGCTGGGGAGTATACCAGTCCGGTGGTTGGTACGGAACGAAGCTTAATCCCGGAGCAAGCGGTGGAACTAACTCTGATTTGGATTACAGAAGACAATACGACAGCTTTTTCTACAATGCGGGAGAAAGTATTACAATAGACCAAGATACAGAGCTGTTTGAGGTATATGTATATACTGTTACCTTCCATAATTCCGACGGAACTGTCCTCAGCACTGTTGAAACCTTAGGCGGAGAAACTATCTCCAACACGGCATATCAAACGAGTGGAACCCCCAGCTATCAATATCAATATGTAAAGTCTGCCTTGTCTGCTGCTCCCGAGCTTTACACAGCTGATATTGACGGGCGCTCCTACGGCACAGCCGCGGGCAATTATCAATGGGTAGATTCAGGCGGCAATGTCTTTGATGAAAATACCGTTGTTACGGGAGATATTGTCGTTAAGGCAACACCGATAACATAGTAAAAAATGAGCCGTATCACTTCAAAAAGTGATACGGCTCATTCTGTCGAAAAAGTTAAATGTTGAGCAGAACAAAAAACTATTTGCAAAATATGGCTTCAATACTTACGTTACCGAGCCACAAAACTGCATAATTATCGCTGTCTTTCCAACGAGTTGGCTTCAGCGACACGCTGATCGTATCGCTTTTGGAAGCGATACGGCTTTTTTTACTTGATCAATTGGGCTGTGATGTTTGCTTGCTGCTAAGTCCCGATAATGCGCTTCTTCCTACCTTGTCATAAAATGCGGAGATAAATATCACCGGTGCGGAGAAATGTATAGACGGGACATTTGTTGATGTGCTGAAAGGACTGTCAATATAGCATTTCGCAGGAGGACAGCCGCTTTCTATGTGCCATCTGGAATAATCGTCGCTGCGGCTGATGTTTGCTCCGCTCACTATCATTCCCGGCACGGCTGCACCGCTTTCCGTTGACGCAGAAAGACTGTGACAGGGAGATTTGCAGCAGTCGCCGCTGGTGCCTGTCATGAAGGATATGCCAAGGGGATTTCTGCCGAATATGTATGAAAACTGATCTGTGGCGCCCATAAGATAATTTTGGCTGCCGCTGAGAAGATATGCAAGGATAAATGTCATGCAGTCGGACAGTATATGGAAATTGCTTCCGTATTCAAAGCCGCTGTCCGCAGAACGGGCTGTGCTGTATCCGCTTCCCCGATCGGCTATCCAGAGCCTGTCGGCACGGTCTGTTATGCGCTTTCTGATGACTGCTTCGGTATCACGCTCTCTTTTTCGGTCACCCAGCAGATATTCCAGCGCCGCAAATCCGCCGAATTCCGATTCACCGAAGCCTGTGAAGCCCGATGTGATATATTTGCGGTTTATTATTCCCGAGAAGAATTCATCTCCCGTAAGGCTGTACATTCCGCATACTGCCCACATAAACTCGCTTTCGGGAGCGGCTGTGCCGTTTTCGGGGTCTGTACCGCCCTTTTTGCCGATAAAATGCTTATATTCCTCGCTCTGAGCTGCCCATATCCAGCTGTTTTCCGCTGCTCTTCTGAGCTTTGCGGAATATGCATCGTCTTTCCCCGCAAAACACTTGGAGGCAAGGGCTGTTACTGCTGTGAAAACAAGTGCTGCACGGCAGGTCTTTGCACCGAGAAAATAGCTGCTGAAATCATCATCGGGAGAGGACATTATTCCCGATGTGCCGCTGTATATACATTCGTATACTCCGCCGCTGCTGTCCTGCATTTTCATCAGCCAGTCAAGACCCCATCGGCATTCGTCGGTTATCAAGCCGATATCCGCATTGGTAAAGCTGCTGCCGAAAAGCCTTATGGCATAAAGCATGGACGCTGCTGCTGTGCAGGCGGGGATAACGTATCTGCCGTAGCCCGAATCTGTGTGCCAGCCTCCCGACAGGTCAAGCTCCCTGCCGTTATGCTCAAAAGGCTCATTGTGACAGGCGCTTCTGGCAAAGCTTCCCGCTCTTGCGGCGCTTTCGGGGGAGCTGTTATAATCAAAGCCGCAGCGGTTAAGATATATTCCGTCAAGAACGGTGCGGCGCAGGCTGCGGTAGGGTTGTTCGGATATCTCAAATATCTCCGAGCGCCTGAAACCCGCCCTGATATAGTATCTGCCGGGAGTGTTGAAATCGGTGAAATCCGCAATTCTCACCGTATCTCCCGATTCACGGTCGAAGCTTTCATGGGAAAGTCTTCCTGCATATACGCTCTCGCCCTTATCAGAATTGATCAGATAGAAAAGCTTTGCGTTTGTGATGCAGACGGCGGTCTTTGGCATTCCGAGCATATATCCGAGGTGATTTATATGTATCTTTTTTCTCATAAGACGCCGCCTCCTTATCATATCTTTGCTGCAAAGATAAAAATTCCGATACTTCTATACTTATATTATACATTGAAACCGACACTGATTTATTGCATTACCTGTGACATATATGAAATATATTTACCTCTATTTTTTTAAAAATGCTTGAACACTATTGCGGTTTATGGTGAAATGTGGTATACTACTAATAATTATCGGAGTTGCTGAATTTTCTGAGAAAGGATTTGTTGAAATATGGATATTTGCTTTAATGACAAAAGGATAGGTTATTCGGGAAGAATTGACATGAAGGAGGACGGCGGGTATTTTTATTATGCTGCTTCCTCGGCAGAGGTCAGATTTACGGGAACGGAGATCTCCGCTGTTATCTGTGCAAAAAGCGTATGGGGCTGCAGCGCTCTCGGTTATGTGATAGACGGCAGAGTAGGAAAAATTCCCTTTAATAAGGACAACGACGGAAAGGATATAACCATTCAGATCGCAAATTCCCTTGAGCCTGACAAGGAGCACAGCCTGCTGATATATAAAAGGTCGGCGGCTAATCACAGCTTTGCGCTCAAATCTTTTTCTTGCAGCGGAGAGTTCCTTGACGCTCCCGAAAAGCCCGGGCTGAAGCTTGAATTCTACGGCGACAGCGTTACTGCGGGAGAGGTCTGCGAGGCTGTGGATTTTGTGGGCAGGTGCGATCCTGCTTCTCATGACAGCAGCTATGACAATTCCTATTTCAGCTATGCATGGCAGACTGCAAGGCTTCTTGGGGCACAGGTCCATGCCGTTGCTCAGGGCGGCATTGCGGTTTTTGACGGCACGGGATATTTCCACTGGCCCGATATGATCGGAATGGAATCGGTATGGGACAAGATGTGCTATTTCCCCGAAGCGGGTGATATTACTGAGTGGGACTTTTCAAGATATACTCCCGATGTAATTGTTTTTGCTCTCGGTCAGAACGACGATCATAACGGCGTTACCGACAAGAAAGACATTGATATCGCTGACCCCGATACAAGGAAAAAGTGGAAAGCGGGCTATAAGGATATTGCGAAAAAGGTCTGCGGAAAATACGGCAATGCTCCGAAAATGGTTTTCCTCACTACTCTGCTCATGCATGACCCCGAGTGGGACAAGGCGATAGATGAGGCAGTAGAGGAGCTTAAAGAGGAAGGCCTTGCCGCATATCATATGCTCTTTAAGCGAAACGGTGCGGCTACTCCCGGACACCCCAGGATCCCCGAGCACACCGAAATGGCAGAGGAGCTTTCTGCTTTTATAAAAACCATCATCGGATAAGGAGAAGAACTTGACAGATATTATTACGGAAATTGATTTTTCCATTCTTGATTTTATCAGAGAGAATCTTGCCTGTCCCGCTCTTGACAGCGTCATGCCGCTTATAACCGCTCTTGCAAACTACGGCACCCTATGGATAGCTCTGGCAATAGCTCTCCTTATCCCGAAAAAAACCAGACCCATGGGCATGGTAATGGCTGCGGCGCTTATCATGTGTGTTATTGTGGGAAATCTGCTGCTGAAAAATTTGTTTGCGAGAGAGCGTCCCTTTGCGGGAAATGAGGATATATGGCTGCTGATAAAAGCACCTTTGGACTATTCCTTTCCCTCGGGGCACACTATGTCCTCCTTTGCGTCGGCGTCCTCGGTGACCTTTCTGCCAAAGGGGAGATTTCCCGGCAAGGCTGCTGCTGCCATGTGGGTAACTGCGGCTTTGATAGGCTTTTCAAGGCTGTATCTTTATGTGCATTTTCCGTCCGATGTGCTTGGAGGGCTTATTATCGGCGTTCTTATCGGCTTTGGTGCTGCGAAGCTTTTTTCAAGGTTTGATAAGCTTATTAATGGCATTGCCGAAAAAAGTGAATAATAAAAATGGGGCTGTTGCAGCAAACGCTGCAGCATCCCTTTTTCAA
>CAMAIG010000160.1 GCA_945835085.1 uncultured Ruminococcus sp.
TTCGGGAATTATCACTAATACATTATTATATAATATTTTTCGCCTATTGTCAAGTAAGTTCCTTTATATTCGGTCATTCCTTAGTGAAATGCACTGTCTTTGAGGAGAAATCGCCGTGGAGGTTCACGTTTATTCCGCAGTTCATCAGTGCTGCTCCGCTGTGTACCTCTCCTGTTTCGCTGTTTTTATAGAGCGCCGATGCATCAAGTCCTTTGAGCTTTATGCGGCGGCTGCGGTAATTGGGACGTCCTAAAACCTGCACAAAGGTGAACAGCGCCTCGCTCTTGTCCTTTGCAACGAACATCCATGCGTCCCACATATTATCCTCAAAAACGTTTCCTATGCGGTACTGATCGCCTGTGCGGATAAGGGGATTATATTTCTTGAACATCTCGACCTGTGCGGGGATCTCGTTTCTGTCTGCTTCGGGTATTCTTGTAACGTCAAGCTCGTAGCCGAAGGTTCCCACCATTGCCACATTTCCTCTTGTGGAGAAGGGTGTCGTTCTGCCAACGGTATGATTGGGACAGTCGGACACATGAGCGCCCATTGCTGAGGGGGGATAGCAGATAGAGGTGCCGTGCTGTATTTTCAGCCTTTCAATGGCATCGGTATCGTCTGATGTCCATATCTGGGGAGAATAGAAGAGCATTCCCGCATCAAAGCGTGCTCCGCCGCCCGAACAGTTTTCAAGAAGGATATGAGGATATTCACTTGTGAGCCGCTCCATTACGTCGTAAACGCCAAGCACATATCTGTGCCAAAGCTCACGCTGACCGGACGCTGACAGGGAATATGAGCCTGCTTCGGTGATCTGACGGTTCATATCCCATTTTATATATTCGATATTTGCATTGTCAAGTATCTTCTTCATCATGCCGTAGATATGATCTCTTACTTCCTTGCGGCTGTAATCGAGAATATACTGCTCACGGCTCTGTGTCATGGGAAGTCCCGGTATCTGTATCGCCCAGTCGGGGTGTGCCTTATAAAGCTCGCTGTCGGGAGATATCATTTCAGGCTCAAACCATATGCCGAATTTCATGCCAAGCTTATTTACCTCGTCAACAAGGTGACTGAGTCCCCCCTCCAGCTTCTTTTCGTAAACGAACCAATCTCCAAGAGAGCTGTTGTCGGAATCTCTGTGACCGAACCAGCCGTCGTCCATTACAAGCATCTCTATGCCAAGAGCCGAAGCCTGCTTTGCGATTGCGATAAGCTTTTCGGTGCTGAAATTAAAATATGTTGCTTCCCAGTTATTGATAAGTATGGGACGGCGCTTGTCCTTATATTCTCCTCTGATAAGGTGCTGTCTGTAAAGGTCATGGAAGGTGCGGGACATCTTTCCTATTCCCTCGGAGGAGTATACCATTACAAGCTCGGGAGCGGTAAATTCTGCTCCGGGAGCAAGTGTCCATGAAAAGTCAAAATGATTTATGCCCATTACAAAACGGGTCTTTTTATGCTGAGTAACCTCTGCCTGAGCGAAGAAATTTCCGCTGTATACAAGGTTAAAGCCGTATGCCTCGCCGCTGTCCTCGTCGGCATTGTGTGAAACGAGAGCTGCAAAGGGATTGTTCTGATGGGAGGACTCACCTCTTACGGAATCCACGCCCTGCTTGCCGTGATGAAGGGGACTGCGCTCCATTACACGCTCTCTTGCCCATGAGCCGTTGAGGGTGATAAGGTCATACTCGCTGCTGTCAAAGTCAACACAGCCCGAAAGTATTCTTCTGATATCCACATTTTCGCTGCCACGGTTTACTGCTCTGACGCTTCTTGTAATAACGTCAAGGTCTGCAAAGACGGTGTAATAAAGAATGATATTCAGCCCTGTGCGCTTGTCCTCCAGGGTCACTGCAAGGGTCTGAGCTTCGTTCTTATCCGCAAAGGTGGCAGGCAGACGGACAGTACAGTCTTCAAGCTTCTGATAAAGCTCGGGCTTGCCGTCTGTTATTTCATAGGACACATATCTGAGGTCAAGCGCCGACATTCCCTTTGTGTCCATGAGCATTATTGCAGGCTCTCTGTAATCGCCTATGCCGTGGCAGGGGTATTCAAAGGGGGTCGTGTCCATAAAGGTTCCCATATCACGGGAATTTACCTTCGGTACAAAGGGGTTTTCGTCAAGACGGAGAAGATATGAAAGATCCTCGTCGTCTGCTCTTTTTCCGTAGTATACATGAGCCAGATGACCGCTTTCAAGGGCGGCAAAGGCATAGGTCACTCCCTTGCCTGTGAGAGTGAACATGGTCATTTCTTCGGTAAAGCTCTCGTTTGAATTTGTCTGCCATTTGTAATATGTATATTCCTTGCTTATTTTCTTTGCGGTGATAAGGCTCATATTTTTACTTCCTTTCAGAATTTATTTCTTTAACAGTCCATCTATAACTGCATATATCTTGTCGGGGATATCGTCTACAAGCTGCTCATGTGCCTTCCTTGAAAGCTCGTTGAGCATACGGGGATTTTCAATGAGCTTCTTGACCTCGGAGATTATAAGCTCGTCGGTAAGATCCTTCTGCTCGATAACTATTGCCGCCCCTGCTTTTCCAAGTACCATTGCATTGTGATACTGATGATTGCCCGCAACCACGGGGGAGGGGATAAGCACCGACGCTCTGCCCATTGCTTCAAGCTCGCTTATTGCCGAGGCGCCGCTGCGGCATATTATAAGGTCTGCCGCTGCTGTGCAGACGTCCATATTATGAATGTATTCCTTTATGATAAGGGAATTGTCGCCCTCGATCTTTATTCCCGAATCGGAAAGCCGCTTTTCAAAGGTGTCGTGTCCCATTTTTCCGTAGGAATGGATATGGCTCACAGGAATGGCATTGTCCTTCTCCCACTTGATAAGTGCGGCTGCGCTGTCGTTTATGGCTCCTGCTCCAAGGCTTCCGCCCCAGGAGAATATACACAGCTTTTCTTCGTCAAGACCCAGCTGTTTTTTTGCTTCTGCCCGGGAAATGGCATTGGGGTCAAAGCCCTTTCTGACGGGAAGCCCCGTTTTTGTCCATTTTACGTCGGGGGAAAGATATTCTGTGGCTTCCTCCATGGTGAGCATTACTGCGTCGACCTTTTTGGAAAGCAGCCTTGTTGTTACTCCCGGGTATGCATTCTGCTCATGTATGGCTGTGGGTATGCCCATTGTGGCTGCTTCAAGAACTATGGGACCGCTTACATATCCCCCTGTGCCGATGACGATATCGGGCTTGAAATCCTTGATTATCTTCTTTGCGGTGTGGCCTGCGGTGGTAAGATATGCGGCGGCTTTTATATTCCTTACGATGTTCTTTGGTGTGAGCTTTCGCTGAAATCCGCTTACCTTTATGGGGGCAAAGGCTATCCCCTCCATGGGCACGAGCCTTGCTTCCATTCCGTTGGGAGTGCCTGCATAGAGAAATTCCGCTTCGGGGCAGCGGTCCTTTATTATGGAGATTATTGCAAGGGCGGGATTTATATGCCCTGCTGTTCCTCCTCCTGCAAGTAATACTTTCATTTCCGATTTTCCTTTCAGTTTATCTGCGGCGTGTGCGGTCCATATTTATACGGGCTTCGGCACCGAGAGCATTTTTTGCATTCTGCACTGCCCTTTCCTCTGCATTGTCGGAATCGGGCTTTTCCTTTTTCGGTATTGACTGCCGTGATATGTTCAGGATTATTCCCATTTCCGCAAGCTGGAGAATAAGCGCTGTTCCTCCGTAGCTGAAAAAGGGCAGGGATATTCCTGTGTTGGGTATAGTATTCGATACAACGGCAATGTTGAGAAATGCCTGGATTCCTATCTGGATTATAAGTCCCGATGCAAGGAGCATTCCGTATTTATCGGGGGCGTTTTCGGCAATGGAAAAGCCTCTGAATATGAGCATGAGAAACAGGATTATTACCACAAGCGCTCCGATAAATCCCAGCTCCTCACAGATTATGGAGAACACAAAGTCATTCTGGGATTCGGGAAGATACAAAAACTTCTGGCGGGAATTTCCAAGTCCAAGTCCGAATACTCCTCCCGAGCCTATGGCTATGAGGGAGTTTCGTGTCTGCCATGCGATATCCTTGTATTCAGGCTCAAAGGTATAGAGCCAGCTTACTATTCGGTTGCTGATATAGTCGAAGTTTCCCACCTTGTACATGGCGTATGCTATTGCTGTAAGTCCTGCTACTCCTATAATAAGGAGAGGAATGAAATGACGCTTTTTTACGCCGCCGATGAACATCATTGATACGCCTATGGCACAGATGATTATGGTTCCCGAAAGATGGGGCTGGGCTATCATAAGGGCGCTCACAAACACAAGTATTGATATATACGGCACTATTCCGCCCTTTATTGTCTGCATTTTCCGATAGTTTGCGGATATCAGGCTCGCAAACAGCATTATGACCGCAAGCTTCATCAGCTCCGAGGGCTGGAAGCTTATGCCTCCTATCTCGATCCAGCGTGTTGCTCCGCCGTCCGTGATACTGCCGACGCCTGCAATGACCAGTATCATCAGGACCACGGTCACTCCGAACAGTCCGAAGGTGATGAGAGGATGACGGAGAATGTGATAGTCAAATATGGGGCTTGCTATGACGATCATTACACCAAGTCCCAGAGCCGACCACAGCAGCTGACGCTGAAAATAATAATCGGGGGTCTGTCCCTTGTGTATTGCCCATGCATAGGAAGCTGAGTACATCATGATAAGTCCGAATACGAGAAGCACCATTACAAGGATAAGAAAGGGAATATCTACTTCGCCGAACCGTATATCTTCAAGATATTTGTTCTTGGGCATAAAGGCTTTGAACCATGTTTTATTGTTCGGGAGCCTTTTGGGCTTTGCTTCCGCTTTTTGTCTTCTGCCCTTTGGCGGCTTTTGTTTCGGCATTTTTATTCTCCTTTCGTGTAATGTTTACC
>CAMAIG010000161.1 GCA_945835085.1 uncultured Ruminococcus sp.
TGTTACGGGCGGTGCAGGATATATCGGCTCACACACCTGCGTTGAGCTTCTTAATGCGGGAGAGGAGATCGTTGTTCTCGATAATTTTTCCAATTCAAAGCCCAGAGCACTGGAGATAATCAAGGAGCTTACAGGCAAGGACTTCAAGTTTTATGAAGCAGATCTTCTTGACCGTGCTGCTGTGGAAAAGGTTTTTGATGAAAACAGCATTGATTCCGTTATCCATTTTGCAGGTCTGAAGGCTGTGGGAGAATCTGTGAGAAAGCCTATCGAATACTATCACAACAACATCACGGGCACTCTTATCCTTTGCGATGTTATGAGAAACCACGGCTGCAAGCGCATTGTTTTCAGCTCCTCCGCAACGGTTTACGGCTCTCCCAAGTCCGTGCCCATAAGAGAGGATTTCCCCCTTTCCACCACAAATCCCTATGGCTCCACAAAGCTTATGATAGAGGGGATCCTCAAGGATATTTACACCTCGGACAATGAATGGAGCATCGCTCTTCTCAGATATTTTAATCCCATCGGCGCTCATAAGAGCGGCAGGCTGGGCGAAAATCCCAACGGAATACCCAACAATCTCATGCCCTATATCCAGCAGGTCGCAGTGGGCAAGCTCCCTAAGCTGGGCGTTTTCGGAAACGATTATCCCACTCACGACGGCACAGGGGTAAGAGATTATATCCATGTCGTTGACCTGGCTCTCGGTCATGTAAAGGCTATCGGAAAGGTGCGTTCCATGACGGGTGTGGGCATCTGGAACCTTGGCACAGGAAACGGCTACTCGGTACTTGATGTTGTAAATGCATTTATCAAGGCAAGCGGCGTTGATATTCCTTACGAGATAAAGGAGCGCAGAGCAGGCGATATTGCAGAATGCTATGCAGACCCCGCAAAGGCTCTTGCGGAGCTTGGCTGGAAGGCAGAGCGCAGTCTTGATGAAATGTGCGAGGACAGCTGGAGATTTATAAAGAATAACCCCGAAGGACTTTGATCGGAGCATAAAAATAGAGCTTATACAGCATAACGAAACGCTGTATCAGCTCTGTCTGTCGAAAAAGCTATAAGATTGTGTACAGCAATGATCTTCTTTGCAGAATTTGGCTTCAATACTAACGTTACCGAGCCACAAAACAAAGGTTTTTTGCTGTTTGCACCAACGAGTTGGCTTCAGCGACACGCTGAGCTGATACAGCATAACGAAACGCTGTATCAGCTTTTTTCATGTCATTATAATTTATAGCCGAGAATATCAGTCTGCAACAATATTGCTTATCCAAACGCCCCTCTTTATAAGCACATATCCTATCAGTACCTTTATGATATCCGCCGACTGAACTATGGCATAGATAGCCATCACAGGGAGAGTGGTGAAGCTGCAGAGAAGAAGCGCCGCAGGAAGCGATACCACCCAGGAAAATACGCTGTCAAACAGGAAGGTTATAAGGGTCTTGCCGCCGGAACGCAGGGTAAAATACAACGCATTGAGAAAGCCCTGAATGGGGAAGAATACAGCCGTTATGATGATAAACCATGTGCCGTAGCTCCGTATCTCCTCCGAGGTATCGTAAAGCTTTGGAAATACTCCAGAAATGCTTATAAGCACTGCCGTAAGTATCAGACAGATAAGCCCCGTGAACCACATAAGTCTGAATGCATTATTTTTGGCGCTTTCATATTCCGACGCCCCAAGCATCTGCCCGATAAGTATTCCCACCGCAGAGCCCAGTGCAACGAAAACAACGTTCAGCATATTGCATATGGCGTTTGAGATATTAAGTCCCGCAACTATTTCAAGTCCAAGTCTGGAATAGCACTGAGTCAGTGCGGCGATGCCTGCCGCCCATAGAAATTCATTCAGAAATATGGGCAGTCCCTTGCCTATTATCCTTAAAGCAAAATCCTTGGGAACGAAAATTGTGCTGTATATCCCATTAAGAAAGGTATGCTTGTCCTTACGCAGACTTGCCCATATAACTACTATCAGCATATCCGTTATCCTTGCGATAACTGTTGCGGCGGCTGCACCCTTAACGCCCATTTTCGGCATTCCGAGATTTCCGAAAATAAGCAGCCAGTTGAAAACAACATCAACGACCACGGAAACAATACCCGCCGCCATGGGGATAAAGCTTTCCCCTGTTTCCCTAAGACTGCTTGCATATATCTGCGTAATTGCAAAGGGAACAAGCCCTGCAAGCATTATCATAAGGTATTCCTTTGCAAGCTTCATGGTAAGCTCAGGATCCACCGAGCCGCTTTCCCCACGCAGATAAAGCCCTATGAGAGTTTCCTGCCCGAAAAGAAATGCGGCAATGCCGAGAAGAAGTGCTGCGGCACATATCCATATCTTTATTCTGAAGGTATTTCTGAAGCCCTCTGTGTTTTTCTGACCGAAATACTGCGCTCCGTATATCCCCGGTCCCGACAGTCCCCCGAATATTGCGAGGTTGAACACAAACATAAGCTGTCCCACAATGGAAACAGCTGTCATAGCCTCCGTGCCCAGTGAACCTACCATAACGTTGTCCACAAGACTTACCATATTTGCGATACCGTTCTGTATCATCATAGGCACTGCAAGCTTCAATGCCCTTCTGTAAATGCTTTTGTTTTCCATAATAATGTCTTTCTCTCATTATAATGCTATGAGCTTTATGTAATATCCATCAATTATATCACTATTCGGGCGCAAAGTCAAGAAGAAGCTTCCCCGTCCCGCTCCTCTCCGTTATCTGAGGAAATAAGCTCCACAGCTATCCCCTTTTCTCTGAGAGCATTGGCAAAATCGGCATCGGTCTTATCCGAAAGCTTAACAAGCTCCAGGCTGTCTATCTCCATGAGAGGCGAAAGATCGTCTATCACATTATCCGCCGCGATAAGCTCTTTAAGGCTGTCTATCCCGGCAAGGGGGGAAATGTCACTGACCTGCGTATGGGAAATGTTAAGTGCCGTAAGCCCTTTTACCTCTGTTAAGGGAGAAATATCCGAGCAGCGGCAGTAGGAGATATCAAGCTGCCGCACGCTTATCCCTTTCAGAAAGGAAAGGTCGTCTATATCGGTGCAGTCACTGTAAAGGGAATTAATTTCGTTTTCAAGTTTTTTCAGCTCGGAATAGTTTACAGGCTGAGAGAGCTTTTCGGCTGATCTGATATGCTCCTCCTTCTGTGCATTGTAAAGCGCATATTTATATGGTATGATCTTCAGAGAATCAAGCCTTGTGAAGCTGTCAAGGCGGTCAAGCCCCTCCTCTGTCATAAGTGTTAGCCGAAGCTCGGAAACGCCTGTATTATAAAGGTTTCCGTCGATAGTTACCGATGTATCCTCTATGCCGCCTGTCAGGATATTAATGCCAATAAACAGGGCTATCATCACACCCAGCAATACTGCTGCCTCAATTGCTCTCTTCTTCATTTTCATCGCCTCCAAAGCGGTCATCAGCTTCTCGGGGAATATCTCTTAAAAGTCCCCCGGTAAGAATACTTCCGCATATCAAAGCTACCGAGATAGCTGCGGCAGCTGTTATCAAAGCATATTTATCGTTTCCCGATACAAGCAGATATCTTACAGCAAATGCACCTGCATTCACCGAGGCACACATCAGCACAGCAGAAAGCTTTGCCGAAAAAGGAAGCTCTGCCGGACTGCTGCCGTCGGAAAATATCATTCCCGCCGCCGACAGCAGAGAAAAAACTCCCATCAGGCAGAAAAGCACCTTCATGGCATTGCATGATATAATAAAGCTCATGTCGGTATATATCCATGTACCGGACAGGAAAATTACAGCCATAATCAGTCTGAATGCCAAGCAGCTGCGAGCCATTTATTGATCCGCCTTTCGGTAAAATTTGCCCTGCCATGAGTTTCTCCTAACAAGTTTTTTGTCGATCTCGTTCATAACAGTAAATTTTTTAAGGCTCCACATGGGAGCGATAAGTGACGCTCTTGCACCGTCCCCCGTGACTCTCTGAATGATAAGCTCGGGTGGAAGCACCTCCAGCTGATCGCATATGATATCCGTGTATTCCTCAAGGGTAAGAGCTTTAAAGCCGCCCTTCTCATATTCCTCGGCAAGCTTTGTTCCTTTTATAATGTGCAGAAGATGAAGCTTTATGCTGTGAAGCGGGAGCTCTGCCATTGCCCTTGCGGATTCAAGCATCATCTCGGGAGTTTCAAAGGGAAGTCCGTTTATAAGATGAACGCAGATGTTGATATCACGCTTTCTAAGCCGTTCACAGCATTTCAGAAAATCCTCGTAGGTGTGGCACCTGTTGATATGCTCTGCGGTTTTGTCATGGATAGTCTGAAGCCCCAGCTCAACCGTCAGATACGTCCGTCTGCTGATCTCGGCAAGATAATCGAGAACAGCATCGGAAATGCAGTCGGGACGGGTTGAGATTGCTATCCCCGCTATCCGTATGCCATCTCTGCCGTCAAGGGCAAGAGCCTCTTCTATCATATTCCGTATTTTTTCGTAAGGTCCGTAGGTGTTTGTATTCGCCTGAAAATACGGGATATACATTCCCTCGGACCATTTCAGGTTCATTTTTTCCTTTACTGCCATAAACTGCTCCGTGACCGAGCATAATGGGCTGCCCGCAAATTCACCGCTCCCCTCCGAGCAATAGGTACAGCCCCCAACGCCCTTGGTGCCGTCGATATTCGGGCAGGTAAATCCGCAGTTCAGAGATATCTTCATGACCTTACAGCCAAATCTCCTGCGAAGATAGCAGCTCTGGGTAAGATATCTTTTATTATCGTCCGAAAACGGGAAAGGATTTTCCATATTTTTTCTCCATATGCATATATCTTTAGACTTATAAAAAACACTACTATTTAATAATATCATT
>CAMAIG010000162.1 GCA_945835085.1 uncultured Ruminococcus sp.
ATGCAGCAAGTAAGGGAATTATTATTGCTGCTACAAAGTTTGCGTTGGGTCTTGATGAGAATGGTAATGACCGCAGGCGCTCCCGCAAGGGAAACCGCCATGCTTGCTCTTGATATCTACAACACCTTTTACGGCAGAGCGGGGTGGCAGGGAGTGGGTCAGGCAAAGGCTGTAATGTTTTTCATCATAGTGGCTCTCATTGCCTTTGCACAGCTAAAAGCAACAGGCGGAAAGGAGAACGGATAATGTCCCGAAAAAAAAGCGGCGCTCTTGCCTTTGTTTTTCTGATAATACTTTCGGCGGTGTTCATATTCCCCATATTCGTGGTGTTCATTAATTCCTTCAAAACGAAATTCAGCATTATGGGCAGCCCATTCAGACTTCCCGACGCAGATACCTTTGCGGGGCTTCAAAACTATATTGAGGGAGTACGGACATCGGGGCTGGGGGGAGCATTCATGCGGTCGGTTTTCATAACGGCGGTATCGGTGCCTGTGCTGATACTGCTTTGCTCCATGACCTCATGGTATATTGAGAGAAGAAGCTCGCCATTTACAAAGGTGCTTTACGGGCTGTTTCTCTTTTCAATGATAGTCCCCTTTCAGATGGTGATGTACACCATGACCTACGTGGTGACGGCGCTTCATCTCAATAATCCTGTGGGGATAATCCTTGTGTATCTCGGTTTCGGGGCGGGGCTGACGGTTTTTCTGCTGACGGGATTTATCAAGAGCATTCCCTATGAGCTGGAGGAAGCGGCGCAGATAGACGGCTGTTCTCCTCTGCGTACATTTTTCATGATAGTATTCCCCATTATGAAGCCCACAGCCATTACCGCCGCAAATCTCAATGCCATGTGGATATGGAACGATTATCTTCTCCCCTATCTCATTCTGGGAACGGGTAACAAGACCCTGCCTGTTGCCATTCAGATAGCCATGCAGGGGGCATACGGCTCGGTAAACTGGGGCGGCTTCATGGCAATGCTGGTGCTTGCTATTGTGCCGATCATCATCTTTTATCTTATCTGTCAGAGGTATATCATTGAGGGGGTAATTGCGGGGGCGGTGAAGGGGTAATGAGCTTGTACGGCGGTTGATTTTTTTAATAGCCGAAAAAACCACACAAAATCCGCACAAAAAAGCCAAACAAAACAAACAATACTCCATAGCACGAAACCCGAAGCCGCAAACGAGGGGCACGGCGGCGAAAAGGGTAAAACAATATTAAACAGCGGAAAGCAAAAGCAACAAACCTCTGCTATCTGCAAAAATGCGGGATAGGGGTAGGGTGAAGGGAAAGAGGTCGCAAGGGGAAAACCGTGAGGGTAGGGGGAAGTCCGCATTTTTGTTGGGTTTAGTCCTTCCCCCTCCCCTTAGGTTGTCCCTTTGCACCCCTGCCAAACTAACTTCATCAATTATCATAATAAGAAGCAGCCATAATAAAAAGTTCTGCCAACTACTTACATTAAGCTGTCAGCCGTAAGAATGGGTTTGCTTTGTCAAAAACGTGCCACCGGCACCTTTTTGAGGTTTAGTATTGTTAGAACTCCTTTAAAGGGGAGGCGGTCTTGTTCGCCTCCCCTCGAAAATGCTCTCGCATTTTCTCACCCCTTGCTCCGTTCTGGAAGGATAAGGGGATTTCGCCGTCTGCGGACGACGACCGAGGGCTCTGCCCTCTGGACACCCGCCACCTTTGGAAAAGGTGGACGAAACTTTTGCCTTGTGCTTATTTATGGGGATTTGCTATTAAGTGCATTAACTTGTTAAGTTATTTTCTAATCCGTGGCGTCATATATTTTCCCGAAAGGATCTGTATCATATGAAAAAAGATACCTGCACAAAATATATCCCCGCCGCTCTCTTTATTGCCCTGCTCATTCGCCCCGAATTGTTTACCCCACTGTTCAGAAATATCGCCTCCGCCCTCTCCCCTCTCCTGTCGGGAGTTATCCTCGCCGCCGTAATCTGCCCCGCTGTTTCTTCCTGCGAAAAAATTATCCTGAAGCTCCGCCATGGCAGACGGGATAAATGGATAAGACCCGCCGCCGTGGCTGTTGTTTATATCGCCATTGCGGCGGTTTTTGCAGGGGCTGTGTGGATAATCATGCCAAAGCTCATCGACAGCGCAATGCTCTTTGCAAACAGCTTCGGCGGCTATTACGATAATCTCCGCCGCCATGCAGAAGCTGCCGACGGAACGGACTTTTTCGGTCTTTACAGCAGGCTGGACGATGTTATTTCCCTGCTTTCCGATAAGCTCCCCGAATTTTTTGAAAAAACCTTCACCGCCACCGCCGGCTTTATCAGACGGTCTGCGGATATCCTCCTGGGACTTGTGCTGTCCGTCTATATCCTCGCCGACAGGGAAAGACTCTGCGGTTTTGCTTCCTCCGCCGTGCGCTCAGTCACAGGCGAAAAACACTACAAACGGCTTTCCTACGCCGCTCATACCGTTTACAGATGCCTTTCCGATTTCGTGAGCGGTCAGATAGCCGAGGCGGTTCTCCTGGGCACTCTTTGCTTTGCGGGCATGGTGATATTTGACTTTGAGTACCCCCTGCTCATAAGCACAATTATCGGCGTTACGGCGCTTGTACCCGTGGCGGGAGCTATTGTGGGCACAGTTCCCTCGGCGCTGATGCTCTTTCTTGCAAAGCCCTCGTCGGCGCTGTGGTTCGTGGTGTTCATTATCGTGCTCCAGCAGCTCGAAAACAACCTTATCTATCCGAAAATCGTGGGCAAAAGCGTGGGTCTGCCCCCTATCTTAATTCTCACGGCTATCATAATCGGGGCAAAGCTCGGCGGTGCCGTGGGTATCATGCTGGGCATTCCTCTCCTGGCTGCGGTTTATGTTATTTTCACCGACGCTGTGGGCAAAAATCTATCAAATCATGAGGAAAATTGAAAAAATCCCATAAAATCTCCCAAAATTTACCGTATCTTAACAAATTTGCGGTGAATATATGGTAACATAATAATGTATTTTTTGTTAAGCTTGAATTTCGGTCAATTCAGACTTGCAGAATACGAAAAAAAATACAGAAGGGTTGTAAAAAATGGGTTTTTTCGCAAACGTTGATACTCCCGTGTTACTGGCATTTATATTGTACCTTGCCTTAATGCTGGGAATAGGCTTTTACTTTTCAAACAAGAGCAAGAAAATGAGCGACTACTTCCTGGCAGGAAGAAAGCTCGGAAGCTGGGTCACTGCCATGTCCGCACAGGCATCGGATATGAGCGGCTGGCTCCTTATGGGTCTGCCGGGCGCTGCTTATGCTACGGGCATGGGCAACTACTGGATAGCTATCGGTCTTGCTGTGGGAACTATCCTCAACTGGGCTTTCGTTGCAAAGCCTCTCAGAAGATTTACCGAGGTCTACGGTGACTCAATCACTATCCCTCAGTATCTCCAGAACCGTTTCAAGACTGACAGTCCCCTGGTAAGAATGGTCTGCGCTGTGGTAATTTTCATATTCTTCCTTGTGTACACCACATCTGCATTCGTATCGGGCGGAAAGCTTTTCCAGGTGGTATTTAACATTGACCCCGCAAACACCACATACACAAAAATGGCTGTTGTTATCTCCGCACTCATTATCGTAACATACACATTCTTCGGCGGATTCAGCGCTGTTGCATGGACCGATTTTGTCCAGGGTCTGCTCATGGTAATAACTATCGTGGCTCTGCCTATTGCCCTTGTGAGCAACACTCCCGATTTCTCTGCGGATATGCTCATGAACACTCAGAAGATAGTTGCAGAGGGTGCGGACGCAAGCGGATATATGTCCATGACCTCGGGCATGAGCGGCGTTGATATCATTAGCAACCTTGCCTGGGCATTCGGCTACTTCGGTATGCCCCACATTCTCGTAAGATTTATGGCTATCAAGGACACAAAGAGCGTTAAGAAATCGGGCATCATCGCAGTTGTATGGGTACTTATCTCCCTGACTGCCGCTGTTCTCGTGGGTATCCTCGGAAGAGCTTACCTTGATTCTCAGAGCATCGTTCTCGACTCCGCTTCCATGGAGCTTATCTTCATAACCACCGTTAAGAAGCTGTTCCCCTCATTCCTGGGCGGCATATTCCTTTCCGCAGTGCTTGCTTCCATCATGAGCACCGCAGACAGCCAGCTTCTTGTAACCGCTTCCGCTGTGGTAAACGACTTCTACTCCATAATCGTGAAGAAGGACGTTTCCGAAAAGAAGATGATGTGGATAAGCCGTATCGCTGTTATTATAGTTTCGGTCATCGCCTGCATTCTTGCCCTTAACCCCAATGACTCCATCATGGGCATCGTTTCAAACGCATGGGCAGGCTTTGGTGCGGCGTTCGGTCCTGCTATTTTCTTGTCCCTTTACTGGAAGCGCCTTACTCTCAAGGGAACGGTTTCGGGAATTATCGGCGGTGCAGGCACAGTTCTTTTCTGGGAATACCTGCTCCCCTCAATTGCTCCCTCCGTTGCGGCGCTTTACTCAATCGTTCCGGGCGTTATCGTTTCGGTTATCCTTACCGTTGCGGTTTCCCTTGCAGACAAGGAGCCTGACAGCGAGGTAATAAAGCTTTTCGACACTGCAAAGGCTGAATGACCGGCGCACTGCCGAAATCGGCTCTCATGAAGCCGTTTCTCATGAATTAATATTCTTTCGGCAAAGCTTATCTCCCCACGCACCGTACCGTGCATGGGGAGATTTTCATTTATGCACAAAAAAAGAGGCTGCTAATAACAACCTCTTCCTCTGGCGTCCTCGGCGGGATTCGAACCCACGACCTTTCGCTTAGGAGGCGAACGCTCTATCCTGCTGAGCTACGAAGACATATTTTTTTGCTGCTTGTA
>CAMAIG010000163.1 GCA_945835085.1 uncultured Ruminococcus sp.
CTGGGATTTTGATAAAGAGGAACAGTGGCTCAACGAAATGGCAGCAAAGGGACTTGCACTTGTATCGGTGGGCTTTTGCAGATATGATTTTGAGGACAGTCTGCCGGGTGAATATCAGGTGTGCCTGCAGCTTCTGGAAAAGAATGTTTCTGATGAAGAAAGCAGGAAATATATCGAGTTTATCGAGGAAACTGGCGCTGAACACGTCGGAACATATCTGAGATGGGTATATTTCAGAAGAAAGTCCTCGGAGGGAAGGTTTGAGCTTTTCTCCGACAATCAATCGAGGATAAAGCATCTGTCAAGGATAATCGCTCTGATACTTATACTTTTGCCAATGAATCTATATAACGGTTTTTATAACATCTTCCTTGGCATTGCAAATAAATTTGTCATTAATATTGTATGCGGAGGATTATCCCTTCTGTTGGTGCTGTTTCTTATCCTGGGCGCAGTAAGGCTTATAAAAAAGCGTAAAAATCTAAAGGATAAAAGCGTGCTGTTTGAATGATTAAAGTCTGTGTCACAACAAATGCCTTGCAGCTGACAAAACTCATTACGAGGCTTTGCTCGTGTCCCGGTTTGAACGAGAACCCCTAATGTTACCGAGCCACAAAACAAAAGAATTTCTGCAATCTCGCCAACGAGTTGGCTTCAGCGACACGCTGACTCTGAGAACTGTATTTCTACAGATCTCAGAGAATTTTTTTACCCCATAAGATGTTCAATCAGTATCTTTAAGCCAAGGATAATAAGTATCGCACCGCCTGCAAGCTCAGCCTTTGATTTGTATTTCGTGCCGAAAACCGAGCCTATCTTTACGCCCACGGCTGAAATAGCAAAGGTGCATACGCCGATGAAAAGCACCGCAGCGGCAATGTTTACGGAAAGAAATGCAAATGTAATGCCGACAGCAAGTGCGTCAATGCTTGTAGCAACCGCAAGAGTCACCATAGCCTTTGGTGAAAAGGACGGATCGGCAGGCTCTTCGTCCTTGCTCAGCGCCTCCTTTACCATGTTAAATCCAATAAATCCCAGAAGCACAAAAGCTATCCAGTGGTCAAAAGCAGTGATATAATCCTTAAAATTGACGCCCAGAAAATAGCCGATGGCAGGCATCATTGCCTGAAATCCGCCGAACCATAAACCGCATATTACCGAATACTTGAATTTGTAGCTTTGTGTGGCAAGTCCCTTGCAGACAGAAACAGCAAATGCGTCCATTGAAAGTCCCACAGCTATTAGAAATAAAGTGATGATATCCATGTTTTCAGATCCTTTCGTCAATGCTTGTTTTTTATATGTATATGCATGAGCAGATAAAAATAAAAAAGACACATATACAGAACACACCTTTTTAAAAAGGCTGTTATCTGTACATGAGTCTTATCCATTAAGGCAAACCGGATCGTAAAGATCGGTATGTCGATTTGCCACGTTTTATTACGCAGACTACTCCCTCACGCATATTGAGTTACAAACGACAAAATCTGCCGTATCACTTGAATAAGTTTACCACATAAGAAAGCTCATGTCAATAGAGAGCTTGGGATTTTACATTTTCTTAATTTTCTCCTTTTCCTTTTCAGCACATGATCTTACGCATTTGTGGCAGCAGCCCGAGCAGCCATGCCTGCCTTTTGATGATATCATGTATCTGACAGCGCAGAACATTAGGAAAAAGATTATCCCGAGAGCTATGTAATCGGCAATACTCATTAAAATACCGCCTTTCAGAAAATCAGAATGCCGATGCTGTATACGGCAAAGGCAGCGACCCATGCAATTGCGCACTGAACGACCGAGAACGCCACAGCAGCAAATGTAGAATCAAGCTCTTTTCTTACAGCCGCAACGCTTGCAATGCAAGGTGTATAAAGCAGTGAGAAAACAAGGAAGCTTGCAGCAGCGGCAGGGGAGAACATACCCTGCAGAAGTGTGGGAAGGAGATCTGCCGAGGCAGCGCCCGACAGCACGGACAAGGTCGAAACCACAGCCTCCTTTGCTGTAAATCCCGTAACAAGTGCAGTAGATATCCTCCAGTCCCCGAAGCCGAGAGGAACAAATATGGGAGCAATTATTTTGCCGATAGAAGCAAGCATACTCATTGAGCTGTCCTCAACAACATTGAGCCTTGTGTCGAATGACTGCAGGAACCATATTATCACCGAAGCCAGAAATATCACGGTAAATGCTTTTGTGATAAAATCCTTTGCCTTGTCCCACATAAGCATTATAACGCTTTTGGGAGAGGGGAAACGGTAATTTGGAAGCTCCATTACAAAGGGAACGGGATTGCCGCGGAACTTTGTTTTGCCGATAATGATGCCGTATATTACAGCGCAGATTATCCCGAAGAAATAAAGCAGGCACATTACAAGAGCGCTGTGCTGCGGGAAAAATGCCATTGAAAAAACAGAATAAATAGGGAGCTTTGCACTGCATGACATAAACGGTGTGAGAAAGATGGTCATTTTCCTGTCCCGCTCGGAGGATAAGGTCCTTGCAGCCATAATAGCGGGCACCGAGCAGCCGAAGCCGATTATCATAGGGACAAAGGAACGTCCCGAAAGACCTATCTTTCTGAGAAGCTTATCCATAACAAAAGCGACCCTTGCCATGTATCCGCTGTCCTCAAGAATAGAGAGGAAGAAAAAGAGCGTCACAATAGTGGGCATAAAGCTGAGAACACTTCCCACACCTGCAAAGATACCGTCGATAATAAGACCGTGTACCACAGGATTAAGTCCGTATGCAGTAAGAGCGCTGTCTGCTGCGGCAGTAACAAGGTCTATCGCCGATGACAGCAGATCGCTGAGAAATGCCCCGATAACTCCGAATGTGAGCCAGAAAACCGCCGCCATTATCAGTATGAAAAGAGGAATGGCAAGAATTCTGTGAGTAAGAATGTTATCTATTTTGACGCTTCTGATATGCTCCTTGCTTTCATGGCATTTCACAACTGTTTTGCTGCAGACATTTTCGATAAAGCTGTATCGCATATCGGCAATGGCAGCGTTGCGGTCCATGTTCACTTCGTTTTCCATTTCGGTAATGCTGTGTTCGATCATATCAAGTTCATTCTGATTAAGCTCCAGCATTTCCGTGATAGCAGGGTCAGCCTCAATGAGCTTTGTGGCACAGAAACGCCTTCCAAGCCCTGCTTTTTCCGCATGATCCTCTATTATATGACAAACTGCATGAATGCAGCGGTGAACTGCACCTGCACAGTAATCTATCTTCTTTGGGGGGATTTTCTTTTCTGCAGTTTTCACAGCAATGCCGATAAGCTCGTCAATGCCCTCGTCCTTTGCCGCAGAAATAGGCACCACAGGGATACCCAGACATTCGGACAGCCCCTTGATATCAATAGTACCTCCGTTGTTCTTCACCTCGTCCATCATATTGAGAGCGAGAACCATGGGGATCTTCAGCTCTGTCATCTGGAGAGTAAGGTAAAGGTTTCTTTCAATATTTGTGGCGTCGATGATGTTGATGATACCGTCGGGCTTTTCCTTGATAAGAAAATCCCTTGTAACTATCTCCTCGTTAGTATATGGCCTTATGGAATAAATTCCGGGAAGGTCAACAACGGTGCAGTTTTTGTATCCCCGAACCTGACCGCTTTTTCCCTCAACGGTAACTCCGGGAAAATTGCCCACATGCTGATTAGAGCCTGTAAGCTGATTAAAAAGAGTGGTTTTACCGCAGTTCTGATTTCCTGCCAGTGCAAATATCATATTTTCATTCCTTTTTGTTCCGAGTCGTTGCTGCCCGTGTCAATGGGCATGATTTCAATTTTCTGAGCGTCCTCAAGGCGTATCGTAAGCTCATATCCTCTCAGATGAAGCTCAATAGGATCGCCCATGGGAGCGGTTTTTCTGATCATTACCTTAGTGTGGGGGATAATTCCCATATCGAGAAGCCTGCATCTGAGAGGACCCTCTCCGCCCACAGCTGTGATTATGGCGCTTTTGCCGATAGGAAGTTTATCAAGTGTCATTCCGTGCTCCTTATAGATCAAACAGTTGTTTTCTCAAACAAATTCACATACTGCCGAAAAAAATCCCATTTCCTTCAAAGCGGAAGAAGTTTTTTCGGCTGTAATTATGTCATTATATATACCGAAAACTGCGGAGCCGCTGCCTGTCATAACAGAGCAGAGAGCGCCGCCGGCCATCATTTCCTTCTTAATAGCCCGTACCTCATGAAGCTCTGCCGCCTTGTCAAACAGATTTTGACAGAATGGGGCAATATCATTAAGGCTACTTGCGTTGGAAAATATTTTTTCAATATCATTTGTCCCTATATTAAAGCCAAGGCTGTCTATCCGTGAATAAGCCTCCGCTGTGGAAATGCCTTCGGTCCCTTTCCCGATAAGAACAGTGCCGCAAAGCTTAGGCAGGGGAGAAATTATATCACCGATACCTGTGCAGAAGCCGCAGCCGCCTTTAATGCAAAAGGGTATATCCGAACCTATATTTGCAGCCAAAGCGCATAGCTCATCTTCGGAAAAGCCCGTGTCAAAAATGATATTCATACCCTTGAGAACAGCAGCACCGTCTGCACTGCCTCCGCCCATGCCTGCCTGACATGGGATCCTTTTGATAATGTCTATGCATACTCCGCAGTCTGATATTCCTGCTTTCCGGAAAAAAGCTTCGGCGCATTTGTATGCAATGTTTTTTTCATCACAGGGAACAGAGCTGTCAGAGCAGCTTATCTTTATGCCGCCGTCTGTTTTTGAAAGAGAAACGGTATCATGCAGGGAAATGGTATGCATAACTGTTTCCAGCATATGATAACCGTCACTTC
>CAMAIG010000164.1 GCA_945835085.1 uncultured Ruminococcus sp.
CCATACATCAGAGCGGTGCGTGGGTCATCATGCTTTTTCATAAGCAGTCCGAAGGCAACAAGTCTGCCCGTTTCCTCGAATATGCCCGCAGCAAAAGCACCGTACAGTGCATATGCCCACACATTGCCGCTTACAATGGGTATCATCACCTGATGGAGCAGGCTTTCAAGCACAAGAGCGAACACCACGAATATTCCGCAGCCGATAAAGAAGGGCGACAGCGGCACGTCCTTGTTCCTGCGCTTGTAAATTATGAGCATAAGAACGGGTATCAGTATGCAAAGAGCTCCGCACAGAGCAAAAGCCCCGATATTCTCGCCGGAAAAATATGCCGTTTCAGCCATATATGCCTCCTATGACCATATCAATAAATACTTCCGCTGTTAACGATAGGCTGAGCGTCCTTGTTGCCGCAGAGAACAACGAGAAGGTTTGAAACCATCTGAGCCTTGCGCTCGTCGTCAAGGTCGCAGACATTGTTTTCGGTTATCCTTTCAAGCGCCATCTCAACCATTCCCACAGCGCCGTCAACTATCTTCTGGCGTGCTTCGATAATAGCGGCAGCCTGCTGACGCTGGAGCATTGCAGCTGCGATCTCGGGAGCATAAGCAAGATGTGTTATCCTTGCCTCGATTATTTCAAGACCTGCATTCTCCACTCTGCCCTGAAGCTCGGTACGGAGATTATCCGCAATTTCTGCACAGGAGCCACGGAGGGATTTCTCCTCGCCGTTTGTGCTGTCATAGGGATAAAGGCTTGCCACGTCACGGAGAGTGGAATCCGCCTGGATAGAGATATACTCGGCATAATTATCCACGCAGAAAACAGCCTTAGCGGTGTTTGTCACCTTCCAGATGACCACAATGCTCACCTCAACGGGATTGCCGTCACGGTCGTTTATCTTCTGCTTTTTGTTGTTGAGAGTCATAGCTTTAAGGGAAATTTTCTTGCTTACAGAGGATTGTGCCGAAGCAGCGGCAGAACCGTCGGAATTAGGACGGGGCAGAACCTCCGTGTGATTTGCAAGAGTAGGGTTTATAGCCGTGGAGAAGGGATTTACGAAGAATATGCCGTCCTTTTTAAGAGTGCCTGTGTATTTTCCGAAAAGGGTAAGCACAAGAGCCTCGTTGGGACGAATTACCTTTATTCCCATAAACGGTATCCAGCCGATCAAAAGCCAGATAACGCAAACAGCCATAAGCGGTCCGCCGAAGGTGGGTGACCCGCCCTCAAGGTCCATTCCCGCAGGAATGATGCCAATGCCGGCGCCCACATAAAGAATAATGAACAGTATTGCGATGATAAGCCCGTTGGGAGCATGAAGCTCCTTTTCCTCTATCTCCTTAACGCTTATTTTCTGTTCCATAAAATGTCCTCCTTGTTTTGTTTTTAAAAAGATATCAATTTGATATCATAATAATAGCACACCTTTCCATATTTGTCAATAGGAGTAAGATTAAAATTACATTAAACCAATAAAATAAGTCCCGAATATTACGGTTTTGTGTCCGTCCCATAAATACAGCAGTATTCCACAAAAGGACACGAAAAAGTTTTTCATTTTTGTTTTATATGGCAATTGATTATTTATAAAGAATTATGTATAATAATTTATATTGCCGTTGCTATAATCTCAGACGGCACAAACGGCATATACTATTAATATACAAATTTTACATATAAACGGAGAGATCGAGCTATGGATAACAAGGATATAAAGGTAGTGAAGTTCGGCGGCAGCTCCCTTGCCGACGCAGGACAGTTTAAGAAGGTGGCAGATATCGTGCTTGCAGACCCTGCAAGAAGATTTGTGGTTGCCTCCGCTCCCGGAAAAAGACACAGCGGCGATACCAAGGTAACGGATATGCTCTATAACTGCTATGAGCTTGCCGCAAAGGGCGAAAAATTCGACAACGAGTTCACCGCAATAGAGCAGCGCTTCAACGATATCATCACAGCGCTTGATATTGATCTTTCTCTTGCAGATGAGTTTGACGCTATCAAGTACGCATTCGCACACAGAGCAGGCCGTGACTATGCAGCAAGCCGAGGCGAATATCTTAACTCCATCGTCCTTGCAAAGTACCTGGGCTTTGAGTTCATAGACCCCGCAGGCTATATCAGATTTGATGAAACAGGCGCATTTGACCTTGAAACCACCCGTTCCCTTCTTGCTCCCAAGCTCCTTGCAACTGAAAAAGCGGTTATCCCGGGATTTTACGGCTCAATGCCCAATGATACCATAAAGACCTTCTCCAGAGGCGGCTCGGACGTAACAGGCTCCATCGTAGCAAATGCGTGCAGCGCCGTGATCTATGAGAACTGGACAGACGTAAGCGGATTTCTTATCTGTGACCCGAGAATAGTTGATGACCCGAAGCCCATCACAACCATCACCTACCGTGAGCTTCGTGAGCTTGCATACATGGGCGCAACAGTTCTCCATGAGGACGCGATCTTCCCCGTAAGAAAAGCGGGCATCCCCATAAATATCAAGAACACCAACCACCCCGAGGACAGAGGAACCTTCATCGTTTCCGATACAGCCGAAACAAGCAGATATACTATCACGGGAATTGCAGGCAAGAAGGGCTTCTCCGTAATCAATATCGAAAAGGATATGATGAACGCCGCAGTGGGCTTTGGCAGAAATGTTCTTCGTGCCCTTGAAAAGAACGATGTATGCTTTGAGCATATGCCTTCGGGAATAGATACCATGAGCGTTATCGTAAATACCGAATCCCTTATCGGAAAGGAAAAGGCAGTGCTTGACGAGATCACCTTCCGCTGCCACCCCGATAAGATGGAGATAGAGAATAATCTTGCCCTTATCGCAGTAGTGGGCAGAGGCATGAGAAAGGCAAGAGGTACTGCAGGCAGACTGTTCAGCGCACTTGCACACGCCCGTGTAAATGTAAAGATGATCGACCAGGGCTCTTCCGAGCTTAACATAATAATCGGCGTTGAGGAAGAGGATTTTGAAACTGCAACAAAGGCTATCTACGATATGTTCGTGCTCACGGAGGATTGACCCCGAATACATGAAATAATAAATTTTAAAGGAGGACAATGCCGTCGTATCGTCTGCCGCAAGCGGCAGGCAGCGGTCTTGTCCGCCTTTTTATTGCTCCAAAGTTTATCTTTTGCAGCAATATATGAAAGCCCCCGAAAGGAATGATAAAAATGGATGTAAAAACCAGCTTGTATGAGGCATACAGCTCCAATAATCGTATCGACCCGAAATACTATGACAAATTCAACGTAAAAAGAGGTCTTAGAAACCCCGACGGTTCAGGCGTAATGGCAGGCGTAACAAACATATGCAACGTCCACGGCTACGTTATGAACGAGGGCGAGAAGTTCCCCGATGAGGGAAAGCTCGTTTTCAGAGGCTATAACATAAACGATCTTGTTTCAAATGCAGTTGCGGAGAACCGCTTTGGCTATGAGGAGATAGTCTATCTTCTCCTTGCGGGAAAGCTGCCGACTTCCGAGGAGCTAAACAGCTTCAGAGAGCTTCTCGATGAAAACCGTGAGCTTCCCGACGGCTTCTTTGAGGATATGATACTCAAAGCTCCCTCCAAGAATATAATGAACAAGATGTCCCGTGCAATGCTTGCTCTTTATTCCTACGACGACGATCCCGACAATACGGGAGTAAAGCACGAGGTAGACACAGCGGTTTCCGTTATCGCAAAGATGCCTATCGCAATGGTTTCCGCATATCATGTAAAGCAGAGATATTATAACAGGCAGTCCATGTTCATGCACCCTCTGGTGCCCGGTCAGTCCACTGCCGAAACCATACTTTCCCTTCTCCGTCCCGACAGGCAGTTTACCGATGAAGAAGCAAAGCTTCTCGATATCATGCTCATGCTCCACGCAGAGCATGGCGGCGGAAACAACTCCACCTTTACCTGCCGTGTCCTTTCCTCCTCGGGAACAGACCCCTATGCAGCATATTCCGCAGCAATTGGCTCACTGAAGGGACCCCGTCACGGCGGAGCCAATCACAAGGTACTTGAAATGCAGAAAACCGTCATGGAGAATGTCAAGAACTGGAACGATGAGGGCGAGGTCGCAGATTTCCTCAGAAAGATACTCCGCAAGGAAGCAGGGGACGGAAGCGGACTTATCTACGGAATGGGTCACGCAGTTTATACCTATTCCGACCCCCGTGCAGTGATACTAAAGGCTAATGCTCAGAAAATGGCGATAGGAAGCGAGTTTGAAGCCGAATATCACCTGCTGGAGTCCATTGAAAGGCTCACTCCCGAGCTTTTCAAGGAGGTCACCGGCAACGAGAAGATAATGTGTGCAAATGTCGATATGTACAGCGGATTTGTATATAAAATGCTTGGAATACCCGAGGATCTGTTCACACCGCTCTTTGCCGTATCGAGAATGGCAGGCTGGTGCGCTCACCGCTTTGAGGAGTGCATGGCAGGCAAGAGAATAATCCGTCCCGCATATAAGAGTGTAAGCAAGGAAAAGAAATACGTTCCCCTTTCAGAGAGGTAACGCCCATGATCCTGATGATAATTGTCGTTGCCATGTACACGATCACATCGCTCAACGACAAATACGCCGTAAGCAAGGCAAGATACAACGGCTCTCAGCTGACCTTCATGATGGCAGCGGGAACAGCATTTTTCCTGATATTCACACTCCCCTTTTCCGACACAAAGTTCACCCTTCATCCCGTAAGCTTCATATGCATACTGCTCATAGCGCTAAGCAAATATCTTGAATTTGCCCTCAGTGCAAAGATACTTCTGGATATGTCCCTCTTTGAGCTGAAGGCATGGCT
>CAMAIG010000165.1 GCA_945835085.1 uncultured Ruminococcus sp.
GACCTGAGAGAATACCGTGAATGGGAGGCTCAGTGGCAGCCTAAGATAAACGAGTTCTATCAGAATAATCCCGAGGGCAGCTGGGATGACGCTCAGGCATATGCAGGCAGTCCTTCAAGATGGCCCGAGCCGCTGGGTCCCAAGTCCCCATTCAGAGCAGGCGGTCTTTACGAAACAATGCTCAAAAGAATTGCTCCCTATACCGCACGGGGATTTATCTACTATCAGGGCGAGTCCGATGACCACAAGCCCAATATGTACTGCAAGCTCCTGAAAATGCTCATTGAACAGTGGAGGACCGACTGGGACGACCCCGATATGCCTTTTATCATGGTTCAGCTCCCCATGTTCATCAACAGGGGCGAGGAGGACAGGAAGAACTGGTGCATCATCAGAGAAGCTCAGATGACTGCACATCAGAATACATCAAACACAGGCATTGCCGTTGTTCTTGACTGCGGCGAGTACGGAAATATCCACCCTGTGGACAAGATACCCGTTGGCGAGCGTCTGGAGCTTCAGGCAATGTACAGCGTTTACGGAAGGATAAGCGAGGACGAGGCTTACGGCCCTGTTTACTATCGTTCCTATCCCGACGAGGACTGCTTTATTATCGAGTTCAAGCATGCTTCCGCAGGCTTTGAGCTGAGAGGTGCAGATACTCCCGACGGCTTTGAGCTTGCAGGCTCCGACAAGGTTTATCACCCCGCTGCGGCTCAGATACTGAGCGGCGGAAAGATACGCCTTACGAGCAAGGAGGTTTCCGAGCCGAGATATGCACGTTTCAAGTGGGTAAACTACGGACCCGTAACACTCTTCGGAAAGAACGGCATTCCTGCCGCTCCTTTCAGAACCAATCCAGAAGCATAATTTTTAAGGAGAAGCTTTTTACCATGAGAATTTCACAGCTTTTCGGAAAGGGCAAATGCGTTTTTTCCTTTGAGGTTTTCCCTCCTAAGAAGAATATGCCCGCCGATACCATTTACAATACACTTGACAGCCTGAAAGACCTTAACCCCGCTTTTATCAGCGTGACCTACGGTGCAGGCGGTACAAACGGCGACAACATCACCTGCGATATCGCTTCACATATCCAGGACAAGATGGGGCTTGTTTCTGCCGCACATCTTACCTGTGTGAGCAACACCAAGGCTGATATTGACGCTATTCTTGATGATTTCAAGGCAAAGGGCATTGAGAATATCCTTGCTCTCAGAGGAGATATCAATCCCGAGCGTCCCCCGAAGCACGATTTTGAATATGCAAGCGACCTTATCGCTTATATCAAGGAGCGGGGAGATTTCCATATTTCCGCAGCCTGCTATCCCGAATGTCATCTGGATTCTCCGGATATAATAACCGATATAAAACATCTTAAAGAAAAGCAGGACGCAGGCGCAGAGCATATGATGAGCCAGCTTTTCTTTGACAACAGCCATTTTTACAGCTTCCTTGAAAAGGCAAGGATCGCAGGCATAACCGTTCCTATCGAAGCGGGCATCATGCCTGTTACCAACAAGAGATCTATCGAAAGAATGGTTTCTATGTGCGGTGCGAGTCTTCCTTCCAAATTCACAAGGATAATGGCAAAGTATGAGAACAATCCCGAGGCTCTCAGGGACGCAGGAATAGCTTATGCTATTGACCAGATAGTCGATCTTGCCGCTTCGGGTGTTGACGGAATACATCTTTATACAATGAACAACGCTTATGTTGCCGAAAAGATCTCGGCAGCTGTTTCGGGACTTATGTAATGATAAAAATAGAGAAAATCAACCGTGAGGAAGCCCTCAGATATCTTTCCTGCTCGGACGAAAAATCCATCGGCAGCACTGCAGCTGAGATAATGGATGAGTGCGAGAAAATGCTGCTTTCGGTAATTGCGCCAAAGCTCGTTTACAGGTATTTTCCCATATCCTCATCAAGTGATGACAAGGTTGCCCTTGAAGGCACTCCCCTTGTGCTGACGGGCAAGGATATCACAAATCATCTTGCAGGCTGCAGCGGAGCTGTGCTTATTGCTGCGACTATCGGTCCCGGTGCGGACAGACTCATTCGCAGGCTCCAGGTGGAGGATATGGCAAAGGCAGTTATCACGGACGCCTTTGCAAGCTGTGCTGCGGAGCAGGTCTGCGAATATGCGGAGGAGCTTATAAAAAACGAATTTGAAGGGAAATATTTTACCTGGAGATATGCCCCGGGCTACGGCGATCTCCCCATTGATATTCAGAAAATTTTCCTTGACGTGACAGACGCTCAGAGAAAGGCAGGCATCTGCACCTCCGACAGCCGTATGCTCACACCCATTAAATCCGTTACTTCGGTAATGGGCATATCGGAAAAGCCTGTGCCGACCCGTGCAAGAGGCTGCGTGACCTGCAATATGCGGGAGGTATGCAATTTCAGAAAGAGAGGTATGCATTGTGGATCTTAAAAAGCTTCTGGAGGAAAATGAGTTTATTTTCCTTGACGGTGCCATGGGTACAATGCTCCAGAAAAGCGGACTTGAAGCGGGAGAAACTCCCGAGCTTCTTAATCTTACCGCACCCGATATAATCGAAAACATTCACAGCAGCTACATTGCTGCGGGAAGCAATATCGTTTATTCAAACACCTTCGGCGCAAACCGCTACAAGCTTCAGGGCTGCGGTCACAGCGTGGAGGAGATAATTGCTGCGGGCGTCAGCATAGCGAAAAATGCCTGCGAAAAAAGCGGCAAAAGGGCTTATGCAGCCCTTGATATCGGTCCTATCGGTCAGCTCCTTGAACCTACGGGAAGCCTTAGCTTTGAGGAAGCCTACGATATTTTCAAGGAAATGATAATTGCGGGAAAGGACGCCGATATCATAGTTTTTGAAACCATGACCGATCTTTATGAGATAAAGGCGGGGCTTCTTGCCGCAAAGGAAAACTCCGACAAGCCCGTTATCTGCACCATGACCTTTGAGCAGAACGGACGCACCTTTACAGGCTGCTCATGCTCTGCCATGGCACTCACTCTGGAGGGTCTGGGAGCAGACGCTATCGGCGTGAACTGCTCTCTCGGTCCCAAGGAGCTTGCTCCTGTGGTAAGGGAAATCTGCAGATGGACAAATCTGCCTGTGGCGGTAAAGCCCAATGCGGGACTTCCCGACCCTGTCACAAATCTATACAATGTTGACCCCGAGGATTTTGCGAAGGCGGCTGCGGAATTTGCGGATATGGGAGTAAAGCTCCTGGGCGGCTGCTGCGGAACTTCTCCCGAGTATATTTCTGCTCTCACGGAAAAACTCAGGGGCAGAAGGGCTATTGAAAGAAATGTAACTATTCCCGCTGCGGTATGCTCATATTCCGACACCTGCGTAATAGATCAGCCGAGGATAATCGGCGAGAGAATAAATCCTACGGGCAAAAAGCGTTTCAAGGAGGCTCTCAAAAACGGCGATATCGACTATATCCTCAGTCAGGCGATAGAGCAGGTCAATGCAGGCGCCGATATCCTTGATGTAAATGTGGGACTTCCCGATATTGACGAAAAGGCTATGATGGTAAGGACTGTCAAGGCGCTCCAGAGCGTTACAGATCTGCCTTTGCAGGTGGATTCCACTATTCCTGAGGTACTTGAAGCGGCTCTCAGAGTTTATAACGGCAAGGCTATCGTAAACTCCGTTAACGGCGAGGAGGAATCCCTGAATAAAATTCTCCCTATCGTTAAGAAATACGGTGCTGCCGTTGTGGGACTTGCTCTTGATGAAAACGGCATTCCCAAAACTGCCGAGGGAAGATTTGCAATTGCCGAAAAGATCATGAACAGGGCACTTGATATCGGAATACCTAAGCAGGATATTTTTATCGACTGCCTTACTCTCACCGCTTCTGCGGAACAGGCAGGAGTTATGGAAACGGTCAAGGCGCTTAACCGTGTTAAAAACGAGCTTGGGCTAAAAACCGTTCTCGGTGTATCGAATATTTCCTTCGGTCTGCCGAACCGTGAGCTGATAAACAGCAGCTTTCTCCAGATTTGCCTTTCCCATGGGCTTGACCTGCCTATCATAAACCCCAACATTCCTGCAATGACGGGAGCTGTAAGGGCATACAAGCTCCTTGCAAACATTGACGAAAATGCGGCACAGTTTATTGCGGCGTATAACAATACTGCTCCCGCCGGTCCTCAGGCGGCGGCTCAGGGAACATCCGATGTCAGCGCCGAAGGGCTTATTGCTGCGGTCAGAAACGGTCTGAAGCACGAGGGTGCGGTCATTACGGAAAAGCTTCTTGAAACCATAGACGCCATGACCATTGTTGACGAAATGCTCATTCCCGCTCTGGACAAGGTGGGAGCCGATTTTGAAAGCGGACGGAGCTTTCTTCCTCAGCTCATTCTCTCTGCAGGCGTGGCTCAGGCTGCCTTTGAGGTGATAAAGTCACGGATAAACACAGGAGAAAATTCGGTTTCAAAGGGCAAGGTGGTGCTTGCAACGGTCAAGGGCGATATTCACGATATCGGAAAGAATATTGTTAAGGTGCTGCTGGAAAACTACGGCTTTGACGTTATCGACCTGGGAAAAGATGTGGAATATCAGGCGGTGGCTGACGCTGCTATGGCTGATGATGTCAAGCTTGTGGGACTTTCGGCGCTTATGACTACGACCCTTAAATCCATGGAGGAAACCATTGCACTTGTAAAGAGCGTGAAGCCCGACTGCAAAATAGTCGTGGGCGGTGCGGTCCTCACTCCCGAATACGCCGAGAAGATCGGTGCGGATTTTTACGCAAAGGACGCAAAGGCTACCGTTGACGCTGCAAGACAGGTTTA
>CAMAIG010000166.1 GCA_945835085.1 uncultured Ruminococcus sp.
TTTCGGGCTGACTAATTGCAGGAGGTTAATATGGAACAGACTCGGATCAATGATTTTGGAAGCTATGCCTCATTCCGTGAAACTGTAAACGACCTTACAGAGTCCCTTTCGCAGCTGAAGGATTATGCTTCATCTCTTAATCTGGAGAATACTGCCAGGTCAATTGGCGATGTTATCGAAAAGGCTGCCAATGAGCATTTTGAGGTCGCTGTTGTGGGCGAGTTCAAGCGAGGAAAAAGTACACTTATTAATGCCATGCTCGGTCAGGAGGTGCTTCCTGCCGATGTCCTTCCCGCAACTGCTACCCTTAACCGTGTTACATACAGCAAGGAGCCTTATGTCAATGTTGAATATAAGGACGGCACCTCCGAGAATGTTGATATCAACCAGCTCGCAGATTATGTAACTAAGCTTTCCTTTGATTCGGAGAAAAAGGCTGAAACAGTCAAGGAAGCGACCGTTTATTACGATACCGATTTCTGCAAGAATAACGTTGATATCATTGATACTCCCGGTCTTAATGATGACGAGCAGATGACTAATGTAACTATGTCCATTCTGCCCGAGATCGATGCTGCTGTTTTTGTTATCAGCGCAAATTCCCCCTTCTCTCAGTTTGAAAAGGAATTCCTTGAAAATAAAATGCTTACCAGCGATCTGGGACGTATTATCTTTGCCGTTAACTGCTTCGGAACCTTCTCCAAGGAGGACGAGGACAGAATAGTTGAAACCGTTGAACGCCGTATCTGCAGCTATGTTATGGATAAGGCGAAGAAGGTCATGGGCGAAAATTCAAGAGAATTCGGCGTTTATAAGCGCAAGATCGGTAAGCCTAAGGTAATCGGCGTGTATGCTAAGAAGGCGCTTATGGCTAAGGAATCGGGCGACGCTCAGATGCTTGAGGAGAGTAATTTCCCCAAGTTTGAAAGCGTTCTTGAAACTATGCTCACAAAGGAGCGTGGCTCCATTTCCCTCCAGATACTGGCAAACAAGATAATCAGCTCAGGTTCTGAGATCATCAACTCTATCGTTATCCATGAGAATGCCCTTGTTATGGAAACCGACGAGTTTATGGAGAAATATCAGCTCGCTATCGAGGAGATCGAGGAGATCCGTACCAAGAAGCGTGAGGAGTTCGTGCGCATCAACAACGCTGCCAACAAGGTATTTGAGCAGCTGCAGCCTATCCTTGATGACTACTGGGTAAAGATTGAGGAAACCGCTATGCAGGTCATTGATGAATATCAGATGTCCGGCGACGATCTGAAGCGTGAAAAGCTCAAGGCTGTTTACGAAAAGCTTACTCAGAAGATCAAGGAAAATATTGAAAATAAGGCTCAGCTTATCTGTGAGCAGATCCAGAACGATATCAATGTGGGTCTTTCCGAGGAGGCTGTTCGTCTGCAGTCCTTCCAGGACGATTTCTTTGAATCCCTCAACCGAATCCAGGAGCTGTTCTCCGTTCCTCAGCAGCATAACAGAAACGGCGGAACAGTTGACAGCATAATCGGCTCCGTTATCGGTACAGGCGGTATCGGAGGACTGTTTATCGGTTTCAGAGAGGCAGGCGTTAAGGGCGCCCTTCTGGGTGGACTTACGGGTCTTACCACATGGCTTGCTACGTCCTTCCTGCTGGTTTCAACAGTTGTGGGCGGTGTGTTTCTTTCTCCCGCAGGTCTGTGCGTAATGGCTCTTGCAGGCTTTGCAGGCACCTTCACAGGCAAGTTTGCTGTTGATAAGTTCCTTGTTCAGGAGCGTATTGATAAATTTAAGACAAATGTAAAAACTTCCGTTAAAAAGCAGTTCCATGAGATGAGGATCAATTCCGACTTCACCGAGTCTGTTCGTCAGCAGGTCTATAATTCCTTCGCAGGACTCAAGACTCAGATCGAACAGGAAACCGAAATTATCCTGAAGGATACTCAGAAAACTCTTGACGATCTCAATGAGGTAAAGCAGAACAAGAAGACCATGTCCGACAACGAAAAGATCAGGCTGCAGAATATAGCCGAGAATGTCGGCGAAATGCTGGCTGAAACCTATAATCTTCACAAGGCTCTTACCGATATCCTGTCTGATGACGAGGAAGAAGAATAATCAAGCTAACGGAGGCTTAAAATGACAAACTCAAATAATCCTCTTATGGATATAAATACTTCGTTCTGCGATTATCTTGTGGAGAGAACTCGTTCATTCCAGGAGCACGTTATCGGCGGAACGCTGGACTATGCATTTGACGCAGATTTTGCAATGCGTCAGAAGATCGGAAGCTTTTCCGGATGGTCACGACTTTACAAAGCCATCACAACTACCGATATCCCCAATAAATTCAAAAGATATTTCCAGACAAGTGATACTGCAGGTTCAATGCAGTTTTCAAAGGCATATGAGGCTGCAAGAAAATGCAGCGAAAGGCTCCAGATGAGCCTTCCTGTCCTCCTTGTACGCAAGTCAACGGGAGGACCCGAAATAATGTCAATGTCGGGAGAAAATATTGATCCATGCATCATTATCACAAGCGACATTGCCGAAAGCTTTACACATGACGAGATGTGCTACCTTATCGGCTGCGAATGCGGCAGGCTCCAGAACCGTCATTCCGCATTCAACTATGCTTTTACATATCCCGGAATAAGCAGGGGAGATTCTTCTGCGGAAACTCCCGAGGGTGATGGCAAGGGCAATGTGAGAGAGCTTAACTATAATCTCAATAAATGGCTTGTGCTGGGTGATATCACTGCCGACAGAGCAGGTATCATATGCCTTGATAATCCCGCTTCCTTTGCAGAGGTCTACGCTTCGGTAAGAAGAAAGGGGATAGCCGATTCCTTCGGCAATAAGGTGACAGAGATTGATCTTCCCGCTATCATGAAGCGTTATGAAACTCTTCACATTACACCTGTAAGAGATCTTAAAATGGGCGATGAATGCTCCTCCGATGAACGCCGCTTAGTTGCAGGCCTTGAATTTGTCGGCTGTGAGATACTTTATATATGGCGTCCCGATCTTGTCCGTCCCGATACGCACGTCGGCAATAAGCAGTCCTTGGAGATACGCTGCGATATTATCGCTGATGCCGACGGCAGTCATTCTGCGTAAAGGAGGCCGACGCTATGGAACTTAATTACGATAACGCTGCTGCGGATATTGAGCTTGTCCGCACCGAGCTTTCAAGACTTATAAAAGACCCTGATATTGCAGGGATACTTGGTGAAGATGTGGTTGACAGAATGTCGGAATGGGATTCTGTCATCGGCAAAAAGATGGAAGAACCCTTTTCACTGATGGTTATCGGTGATTTTAAGAGGGGAAAAAGTACGATAATCAATGCTATGCTCGGCAGATCTATCGCTCCCGTTAACGTAGCACCCGAAACCTTCACCGTAAACTGCATTTCCTACGGTGAAAGACCCGGCGTTGAAGCAGTGCTGAAAAACGGCAAGCGAGTTACACTCACTCCCGATGACCTTAGCCGTGAAAGGCTTAACAGTCTGCTGGATTTCTTCCCGGGTGAGCTTGATTACATGGACGTCCGCAGTGACGCTCCGATTTTAAAGGAGATACAGATCGTTGATACTCCGGGTCTTAGCGACCTTGATGATCTCGATCAGCAGGTAAAGGATTTCCTTATCAAGGCAGATGCAGTTATTTATGTTGCCACTGCTTTGTCGCCCTTCTCTGAAAGCGAGCAGTATTTCATTGCGGAAAATATCGTTCCTCAGAATTTTGCAAAGGTGTTCGTTCTGGTCAATATGATCGACGCCATGAACACTATGGAGGATATTGAGAGAGTCGTTGACAGGATCAGGGAAAAATGTGCACAGATAATCCCAGGAGCCGAGGTTTACGGAATAAGCGGTATTGACGAATACAGAAGAAAGATCGGTCTTAACCGCCCCGATATCAAGGGCTTCCAGGAATACTATGAAAATCAGTTCCTTAAATTTGAGCTGGCGCTTTCTCGTGAGGTGATCGTTCAGAAGGATACTATCAGAACTCAGAGAGTATTCTCCATGCTGAGGCTCATGCTCACAGATACCCTCAACCGTCTTAACATGATAAGTGACATGATAAAGATGGACAGGCAGAAGCTGGATCAGCTTTCATCGGATTTTGAGAGAGAATGTGCGACCCTTGCCACTGCTCTTAAAAATCAAAAGCCCAAGATCATTCTCTCTATCACGGAGATGATGCAGGAGGCTGAGAGATGGATGTATGAATTCTTCACGAAGCTGAGAGAGGATATCGTTGCCTGCCGAACCACCGTTGAAAACGAGGACGTTGAGCGTCATTTCTATTCGTATCTCATGGATAAGGTGGGCGAGGCATACAGAAGATGTCTTGAAATACATCAGTCCCGTCTTAACGAGATAATCAACGATATGGGCGCTGAGCTTTCAAGAAAGCTTGGCATTGCAAGCCTTGAAAATGTAAGGATCTCATGCAGCGAAACTGTTAATGTCAACAGCTTTGTTGCGGATAAGATCAAGCAGGCTGCTTCCCAGGGAACTGACCGTGATATCGGCTTCCCCTCGACCACAATGCCGTTTTTCAGAAATATTCTCAAGAAAAAGCAGCAGTCAGAGATCATTGATACCGCTCTTGAAAACTATGATGATATCAGAAACAGCACCATCAGGGATTTGAAGGAGTGCTACAAGAACTTTGAGGAATTTGCCATGAACCAGCTGGATGATATTTACCGCACTCAGGTCGAGGTCGGCAGGGAAACCGTTGCTCAGGCTA
>CAMAIG010000167.1 GCA_945835085.1 uncultured Ruminococcus sp.
GCATTTCCTCCTTTAAAAGCCCCGCAGCGGAATTCAACCTGGAAGCTTTAAGGGAATTTGAGCATACAAGCTCTGCAAAGCCCTTGTATTTATGAGCGGGGGAGAATTTTGCGGGCTTCATCTCGAAAAGAGTGACCTTTATCCCCCGCTGTGCAGCAGCCCATGCAGCTTCGCAGCCTGCAAGCCCCGCACCAATAACTGTAAGCATATTATCCATCTGTTACTTTTCTTTCTTGACTGCGATCTCATAGCCGCAGCCTTCCTTAACGCAGAACAGCTTTCCGCTCTTTTTGAAGAGAGTTGTGCCGTCGTTGCATTTGGGGCATTTATCCGAAACGGGGGTATCCCATGTCATAAAATCGCAGGTGGGATTATCCTCGCAGCCGAAATATTTCTTGCCCTTCTTTGATTTTTTTGCAAGTATCTTCTTGCCGCACTTGGGGCATATGCCGCCTGTGGGCTTGATTATGCGCTTTGTGTTTGTGCAGTCGGGGAAGCCTGTGCAGGCAAGAAATCTTCCGAATCTGCCTATCTTTATGACCATGGGCTTGCCGCAGATATCGCAGACCTCGTCTGTTTCCTCGTCGGGCACCTTGACCCGCTTGCCGTCCATTGCCTCCTCGGCGGTGGTGAGAGTTGACGCAAAATCGGTATAGAAATCGCTGAGAGTTTCCACCCAGTCCTTTTCGCCTATTTCAATCTTGTCAAGACTGCTTTCCATCTGAGCGGTGAACTTTGTGTCAACTATCTGCTTGAAATGCTCCTTGAGAAGGTCGGTGGTTACCTCTCCCAGACCCGTGGGCTTTAGCTGCTTGCCGTCACGTTCAACATAGAAGCGGTTAATTATGGTGGATATTGTGGGGGCATAGGTGGAAGGTCTGCCGATGCCGTTTTCTTCAAGGGCTTTGATGAATGAGCCTTCGGTATATCTTGCGGGAGGCTGGGTAAAGTGCTGCTTGCCTTCGATATTTTTGAGCTTCAGAACATCGCCCTCGTTAATAACGGGAAGCACCTTGTTTTCCTCGTCGTCCTTTGATTCCTCATAGAGAACGGTAAAGCCCTCAAACTTAACGGAATAGCCCGTGGATTTGAAGCTGCAGCCGTTTGCGTCTATATCAACGGAAACAGTGTCAAGAAGAGCGTTTGCCATCTGGCTTGCGATAAATCTTTCCCAGATAAGCTTGTAAAGCTTATACTGCTCTGTTGTAAGGCTGTCCTTAACTCTTTCGGGAGTTATCTCGGGAGTGGAGGGACGGATAGCCTCGTGAGCGTCCTGGGCATTGGATTTGGACTTGTATATCTTAGGTGAAGCGGGAAGATAATTCTTTCCGTATTTTTCCTCAATATATTTATATGCGGCGTTTCTTGCCTCGTCGGAAACTCTCAGGCTGTCGGTTCTCATGTATGTGATAAGACCCACAGCGCCCATTCCCTCGACCTCAACGCCCTCATAAAGCTGCTGAGCGGCTCTCATTGTTTTTGATGTCTGAAAGCCCAGCTTTTTTGAAGCCTCCTGCTGCATGGTCGAGGTGGTGAATGGAGGTGCGGGAGACTTTCTTCTTACGGATTTTTTAACGTTTGTTACCTTGAAGTCTGCACCCTCAAGTCTTTTTAGAACAGCGTTTGTTTCGGCTTCATTGTGAAGCTCGGTCTTTTCGCCGTCCATGCCCGAAAATACAGCGTCAAACTGCTTTTTGGAGGAGGGAGCGGTGAGCTTTGCCTCCACAGACCAGTATTCCTCGGGCTTGAAAGCATTTATCTGCTTTTCTCTGTCAACTATCATCTTGACTGCCACCGATTGAACTCTTCCTGCGGAAAGACCTCGTCTTACCTTTTTCCAGAGAAAGGGCGACAGCTTATAGCCCACTATTCTGTCAAGTATCCTTCGTGCCTGCTGAGCGTTTACGAGATCGAGATCTATGCAGCGGGGATTTGCCATGCCGTTCTGCACGCCTGTTTTGGTGATCTCATTGAAGGTTACTCTTACGGGAGCGTCCTCGGGGATATCGAGAAGCTGTGCAAGATGCCAGGATATTGCCTCTCCTTCACGGTCGGGGTCCCCTGCGAGATAGACCTTGTCAGCCTTTTTTGCAGCCTTTTTCAGAGATGCGATGACCTCCTCCTTGTCCTTCATGGGCTGATAGACAGGTTTAAAGCCGTTGTCCACATCAACACCCAGCTTGGATTTTGGCAGATCTCTCACATGGCCCATTGAAGCGGCTACTTCAAAGCCCGGTCCTAAATATTTCTGAACGGTTTTCGCCTTTGAGGGCGACTCGACTATTACGAGATTTGACATTCAATGACCTCCAGTATATATTAAAAAGCAAAATGCTTTTGATTTCACATTAATTTGTAACTATACGCACCGTTTTCGGCGGTGACAATTCCTTCGATCTCCATGCCCGTAAGAGCGGTGAGAATGCTGCCGATCTCCATTTCGCAGATCTCGGCAAGCTCATCGGCACGAAGCGGTCTGTCCGAGCCTGCAAGAGCCTCCAGAAGTGCTTTTTCCTCCTCGGAAGCACCTTCGGGAATGACCTTTGCGGGCTTTTCCGACTGCTTCTCCTCAGCCTTGCTTTCGGGTATGCTCAGTGCAGGCTTGCGGGTCTTTACAGGTTTGGTGCCTGTGCTTTCACTCTGCTCGGAAGGAACGGAATTTTTTGCCTTCAGCTCCTCAAGCTTTCTGCAAAGGGCATCGTTTTCGACTATTGTATGCGGAATATTAAGGCAGTATTCGCTGTAAATATCCTTTGCGCTCATTAACGGCACAGCGCCCTGACGGATTATCTCAACATTTCCTCTGTATCTGCTGTCATAAAGATCGTGAGGAGGGACTGCAAACACGGGCTTTCCCTGCTCGGAGCAGTGGGAAGCGGTGTTGAGTGAGCCGCTTTTTGCACCTGCTTCAATTACCGCAGCGCCCAATGAAAGTGCGGCTATTATCCTGTTTCTGTGAGGAAAATTTATGGGTATGGGCGATGTTGCGGGAAGATATTCGGAGATAAGCGCTCCGTTTTCGATTATGTACTGCTTATATTTTTCGTTGGGCTTAGGGTATATAACGTCGATCCCGCAGCCGAGAACAGCATAGGTTTTAGCACCCTGCTTAATGGCAGTGATATGGGCACATATATCAATTCCCTCTGCAAATCCGCTGACGATATCAAAGCCGTCCCGTGAAAGAGTGCTGACAATTCCCGCCGCAACACGCCTGCTGTAATCGGAGGGCTTTCTTGCACCCACAACGGCAATGCTGAGATTTTTCCCTATCCCCGAGATATCCCCTCTGTAAAAGAGAACCGCAGGACGGTCGGGCAGCGTTCTGAGAGCTGCGGGATAATCCTCGTCATCGCAGGTAACGATATTTATACCCGATTTTATGCAGATATCGAGAAGCTTTTCGGCGCTTGTGAGCGGAATATCCTTTGCAGCCTTAACGGCGTCGGAGGGACCCTCGCAGTTTGTCAGAGCAATATACATATCCTCGGCAGAGCTGTGCCCTTCCGACGCATCGGCAAGAAGCTTTGTGCCCGCACCGAAAGCCATTACAGACCACAGCCTGTAAAGGGTATTGTAATAGTCGCCCATAAAAAAGCCCTCCTTTATTTTGAAAGCTCCCACATTATTATTCCCGCAGCCATGGCGGCATTCAGGGAATTTATGGTGCCGTTCATTTTTATAGTCAGTCTTTCACTGCAAATGCTGCAGTGCTCCTCTGAAATGCCGTTTCCCTCGTTTCCTATGACAACGGCAGCGCCTCCCGAAAAATCACATTCGGTAAGAGAGGTGCCGTTATTTATCACAGCGGCAAAAACGGGAATATCTGCATTTTTGAAGCTGAGAACTGCATTTTCAAAGCTGTCATCTATAATATCCACCCTCATAAGGCTGCCCATAGCCGAGCGGACGGTCTTGGGGTTATATATATCGCAGCAGCCGCAGGTTATCACAGCGTCAATTCCGCAGGCGTCGGCAGTTCTGAGCATTGTGCCCATATTGCCGGGGTCCTGGATATTATCGAGTATCAGATACCTGCCTCCATGTTTTATTTTACCATACACTTCGGATTTGTCAAGAGCGGGGTTTTCGCATACAGCAAAAATGCCCTGCGGCATCTGCGTGTCCGACAGTGCAGCGGCAAGGTCCTCCGAGATAAGATATATTTTCTTTTCGCCGTATTTTGCTGCCAGCATTTCGGCGGTGTCATTGTATCTTTCAATTGCGCTTTCGGTGAGAAGGATGTATCTTATCCCTGCACCCTCGGCAGCGGCATCGGATACGAGCCTTGCGCCCTCTGCGGTAAACAGCTTTTCCTTGCGGCGGAGCTTTCTTTCCGAGCCAAGTCTTCTGTAAAGCCTGACCTTCTCATTATCGGCGCTTGATATATAAACAAATCTATCCATATCCTCACTCCCCGCATAAATAATTCTTTGATTAGTATAAAATGAAAGGCTGTATCACAATGTAATTATGATACAGCCGATTAAATCAATTATCAAAGAGCAGCCTTTGCCTTTTCGGTAAGAGCTGTGAAGCCGGCCGCATCGCTGATAGCGATCTCGGAAAGCATCTTTCTGTTGAGAGTGATGCCCGCCTTCTTAAGACCGTTCATGAATGTAGAATAGTTCATGCCGTTCATCTTGCAGGCTGCGGAGATTCTGGTGATCCAGAGTCTTCTGAAATCTCTCTTCTTGAGACGTCTGCCGATGTAAGCGTAGTTGCCGGATTTCATTACGGCTTCC
>CAMAIG010000168.1 GCA_945835085.1 uncultured Ruminococcus sp.
TACAGGAGCCGCTCTGCACAAAGCGCAAAAACGGCGTATTAAAAATGAGCGAGAAGGATATCAAGTCCTGCGATAAATACTGCGAAAGCTATAAAAAATTTCTTGACGCATCAAAAACCGAGCGTGAAGCAGTTGTATATGCAGCGGCTGAGGCCCAAAAGCTTGGATATGTACCTTTTGAAAAGAATATGAAGCTGAAAGCGGGAGATAAGGTTTATTATGTAAACCGCAGCAAGGCAATAATTCTCGCTGTTATCGGAAAAGATCCTGTTTCTTCGGGTGTTCATATCGCAGCAGCACATATTGACTCTCCCAGACTTGATCTGAAGCAGAATCCTCTTTATGAAAATGAGGAAACTGCATATTTCAAGACACATTACTACGGCGGAATAAAGAAATATCAGTGGGCAACTATCCCCCTTTCCCTTCACGGAGTTATTATTAAGGCAGACGGTACAAAGGTGACTGTAAATATCGGCGAGGACGACAAGGACCCTGTTTTCTGTGTTACAGACCTTCTCCCCCACCTTGCAACCGAGCAGATGAAGAGAAGCGCTGCTGAGATAATCAAGGGCGAGGAGCTTAATATCCTTATCGGTTCACGTCCGTTCAGAGATGATGATGTCAGTGAAAAGGTCAAGCTCAATATAATGTCAATCCTCAATGAAAAGTATGGCATAACCGAAAGCGACTTTATTTCGGCAGAGCTTGAAGCTGTTCCTGCTTTCAAGGCAAAGGATATCGGATTTGACCGCAGCATGATAGGTTCATACGGACATGATGACAGGGTTTGTGCTTATACTGCACTTTCGGCTGTTCTCGATATTAAGAAGACTCCCGAAAAGACAGCTGTGGTAATCCTTACAGACAAGGAAGAAACAGGTTCTGACGGCAATACAGGTCTTAGGTCTTCCTATCTCAAATACTTTATTGCCGATCTTGCTGCCTGCTTCGGTGAGGAGGGAAGGACTGTTCTCAGCAGATCAGAATGTCTTTCTGCCGATGTAAATGCTGCCTTTGACCCCACCTTCCCCGATGTTGTTGAACGAAGAAATGCAGCATTTATCAACTACGGTGTTGTTGTAACAAAATTCACGGGTTCAAGAGGAAAATCAGGCACTTCCGATGCTTCTGCCGAATTTGTGGGCAGAGTCAGAAGGCTTATGGATGATAATAATATTATCTGGCAGACAGGTGAGCTTGGCAGAGTTGATCTCGGCGGCGGCGGAACAGTAGCTGCATATATTGCAAATCTTGATGTTGATACAATTGATGTGGGAGTTCCCGTTCTCTGTATGCACGCACCCTTTGAAGTAGTTTCAAAGGTAGATGTTTATATGACATACAAGGCATTCTTTGCATTCCTTGCAGAATAAGCTAAATATTTTTCCAAATAAAAAGCAGTACCGATAAGCTTTCTTTTCGGTACTGTTTGTTTTTATTCTTCATTTATTTCGGTATAAATTATTATTTCGGGAGCAGCTTCATCAATATCAAGCTCATTGCTGATAACCGTTCCGAATCCATCGTATACTGCTCTTTCAATAAATGATCCCAGAAAATCCGTTATCTTTTCATCAATATCGAAGTTAATATTATCGGTGCATAGGTCTGCAGAAACCGTAATGATATATTTATTCCTTTCGTCGGATAATTGCTTATAAACACTGAGCTTTTCATTGCAAAGGCTTATTTCACCGTCCGGAACATTAAGCCTTACCCGTTTTCCTCGGAGAATATTAAGCGCAGCTGTTTCATTTTCATCAAGGCAAATGATATCCTCTCCTGAAGATACGGCAGAGCCTTTATATTCATCAATAAATTCCGGTATAACGATCTTTTCACCTTTTGCAGCCGCTTCACAGACTGTTTTTACGTCAGCTTTTGCAATCAGCCCGTCCCTGCCGTATTTTTCCAATATTGATGAAAATTCATCGCCGCCGATAAGCATATCATTCACTTTCAGACTAAGCGGGACAGACGGGTCGGGTGAATATATCACAGGGCAGCCAACGGAAACACCTTTATCTGCAAGCATTTTCATTCTTTCGATAGAGCTGATAAAGCTTTCATCGATTATCACCGCTTCACATCGTCCGAAAAACAGTTCTTTTCCTTTTGAATGCATGATATCGTCTGATGCTTCCTCAAAGCTCCTGCCTTTACCCTTTAAAAGCTCATATTCGGGTGAAGAATTCTCGTTATCCCTATTCTTTGTTCCGCAAATCTGAACATAAAGCTCATACATTCCATCATTTTCCCGTACTCCCATCATGCTCACAAACAGCCTGTCATTGACCTGTACGGCGCCGCAGCCTGTGAATATGACCACTGCCGATAATATAATTGCAAATTTACGAATCATGTTTTTCCCTTTCCTTTGCCCGAGCTGCTCATTAATAGTGCTATAAGAGGAAATACCGAAATCAATGCTATGATCAGAAGCTGTTGTTTGAAAATATACTCGCACACATTGATATTAAACAGTATTTCAACTGAAGCGATAATTGTGACAGCTGCCCCCGTATATAATCCTTCTGATTTTACATTTGGAATGATGCATTTAAGGGTTCCGCCGCAGCAGGAGCAGATAAAACCCGCTGCAGCAAGCAAAATCACTGTCCCAAAGGAAAAATAAAGCCCGTCAGGACGAAAGCTCAGCTCTCTTGATGCGTATATTACCGCATCAACAGAAGGATAGTCGCTAAGATAAAGATAGTCACCCAGGACAAGGCTTATCAGGATAACTATGGCTGAGGATATTATGAGCAAAGCCGATATCCCGAAATAAACGCCCTTTTTGGTCATTTTTCCCGAGCCTTTACAAGCACTGCACAGGCAGATTATCGCAGCAGAGATATATGGAAAAATTCCGTTTTTTGAAATATTGTCAAGTCCTATCTCAGAAGCACTTAAACCTGTCGTAACAATATCATCTGCTGCAAAAAACAAGAAAAGTATGCTTGTCAGTGCAAATAAAAACGCAATTACCGTGCTCATACGGCAGACAGCTTCCGTACCTGTCCATGAAATATATGTGCAGACGATACCCGATAATACTGCACATACAAGGGGCGACGTTCCATGAAGATAACGGCTTGATACAAATTCGGCGAATACTCTTATAAGATATACCGAGGCAGACAGATAATATATCAGATAAATTGCCGAAAAAGCTGTTCCAAGCACTTTGCTGCGGTCGGCAGCGGTATTGTAAACGCTGTTATCGGTTTTATTTGCAAGCAGCACAGGCGGAACAGACAGTACAGCCGCAGCCAATGATGAAGATATAATATCTGCAAGCATTGAACTGCTGTTGGTGTAAACTGCCGCAATATTACAGTATATCAAGCCAAATATAACTGTCATGATCGTTATCTGAGTGCTGTCTATATAAAATGTTCTGCTGTTATTTCGGGACAAAGCTATTCCCCCTCGTTATTGATGCATTGACTTGCCGATGCTGCAATGTCTGCTCCTCTGAGCTTCTCAATAGTCATTCCCCTTTTGCCAAGCTTTCTGAAACCAAGGCGCACGGCAACATCACCCATGGCATTGGGCGAAAAGGGCGAGAGTGGCGACATTACGGGAAGACCGTAATTTTCCGCAGCGCATATATTTGCAAGGAGTACTGCCGAAAGCAGCGCTATACCGAATAATCCTGCCGATCCCCCTGCAATTACAGCGGCTATTCTGAAAAATGTTATCTGCTGATTAAGGCTCGGAAGAACAAAGGAAGATGTTACCGATATTGCACAGATAAGCAGCATGGGATTTGAGATAATGCCTGCGCTTACTGCTGCATCTCCGATTATTAGTCCTCCGACAATTGAAACTGCTCCTCCCACAGCTTTTGGCAGCCGCACTCCCGCTTCTCTTATGATCTCGTAAAAGATAAGTGTTATCATAGCCTCCCACATAAGATCAAGCGGGGCGTTTTCCTGTGATGCAGCAAGATTAAGCAGAAGCTTTGTATTGAACATTTCCGGGTGAAAAAGAGCAGCTGCAACATATATTCCCGGGAAAAATATTGAAAGAAAAAATGCAATATATCTTATATATCTCAGAAAAACTGCATAATAAGGACGGAAATTATAATCATCAAGGGTCTGGAAATTCTCCACAAACATTGCAGGGACCACAATTGCAAAGGGAGTGCCTTCGATAAGAATGCCCACACGTCCTTCAAGAAGCTTCGCACACATTACATCGGGACGCTCGGTCGTTGACAATCCCGAAAATACTGAAGGTCCTCCCCCGTCAAGAAAGGGTGCAATATACCCGCTTCCAAGGATAGTTTCAAGCTCAAGCCCTTTCAGCTTATCACATATGCTCTTAACAAGAGCCTCAGGAACTCTGTCAGCCATAAAGCACACTACAACATCTGTATTGCTTCGGGGAGATATAGGAAAAAGCCTGAACTGAAGCTGTGGAGATTTTATCCTTCTTCGGACAAGGGACATATTTGTCCTAACGGTTTCAACAAAGCCTTCATGAGAACCCATTATATTACCTTCAGATGAAGGCTCGTCTATGCCTCTCACAGCGTAGCCCTGAATACCGAAGCACCTTGCTTCGCCTATTCCGTCAATGAACAGCACCGCAAAGCCGCTCATCAGCCTTCTGATTATATTCCCGTATTCCTTTTCATTGGCTGAATCCACCGATAATATCATATGATCCTTGATATGCTTCATCAGCAGTGCAGGATCATTTTCATCAAGGCGTATTTTCATAAGCGGCT
>CAMAIG010000169.1 GCA_945835085.1 uncultured Ruminococcus sp.
TATTCAGAACGAGAACGTCCGTTAATCTGCTCATGAACTTTTATAATTTGCTGTCCGGTGTAAAAAAACCTGCCATACCGATCCTCCGGAAAAATTCTATTAGTATAAATTAACGTTACCGCAGTATACCCACGGTAACGTTAATGCTTTTCGGATAGATATCCGTTTATTGGTAAAACTTATCTTACGAGATCTTCAAGAGCACATCTGATAGATGCTTCGTTCTCGCACCATGCAAGGCACTCACCGTTAGGATCGTATTCCTTGACCTTGGCGGTCATCTCAGCAACGATCTTGTCATACTCTTCATCGCTCTTAGCATAGATTGCCTGCCATGTGTAGCTCTTTACACAGGTTGCAACCTGCTCCCAGATGATCTTCAGCTCATCGCTTCTGGTAGACTCGGTGTAGGAGGTAGCAATGGAAACCTTGTGGTTTACGCTGTCCATATATTCCTGAGCATTGTAAACGCCTGTCTTATCTCTCCAATCCTGGAGGATATCATAGTTTGCAGCTGTACGGCGGCTTGCCCAGTTATCAGCGTTGTATGTTTCACCATTGGAATCGGGGTTGGAAGCGTCCTTGGACCAAGTGGTATTGTTAGCCTGGAATGTACCGTCGTTGAAGTTTCCGCCGCCCCATTCGTCAGGCATAATGGTGCCCTTTCTGTCCTTGAATGCAGCTTCGCCAAGCTCGGTAAAGCAGCAGTTGCCGTTTTCATCGTAGTACCAGCAGCCGTCGCCGTCCTTGCCGCCTTCGCTCTTAGGACCCCACCAATATGTCATATATCCCTCGGGAGTACAGAGGTAGTTGATGATAGCCATGCAAAGCTCGGGGTACTCGGTGTTAGCGCCGATAGTCCAGAGTCTGTTGCCGCCGAGAACGTTCATACCGTAGCAGAGAGGAGTTGCATCGGCAGGAACTACGGGGTACATACCCTTGCCTGCTTCGAGATGCTGCTCGGTGTTATAAAGTGCAGAACCTGCATAGTCGAAGATGGAGAAGAATGCACCGCTTGCCTGAACCTTTTCACTCATCTCATTATAGGTCTGAGTCATGGAGTTGGGGTCGATAAGACCTGCCTGGAAAAGCTTGTTGAAGAATTTCAGGGACTTGAGGTAAGGACCGTTCTCCTCGAGGCAGTCATGATACTCGCCTGTTTCAACATCGTAAAGACCGAATCCCATTTCGTCCATGCCCCAATAGCAGGTTGCGAAAGCCTTGACATACATTACCATGTTGCCGTCCCAGTCGGGCCAGAGTGACATAGCGTATGTTTCAGCACCGTTTTCATCGGTAGGAGAAAGCTTCTTCATCTCAACAAAGGTGTTGTAGAGATCGTCAAGGTTATTGATCTCGGGGTATCCAAGCTCCTTATAGAGATCCCAGCGGATATCCATTGTATAGAAGAATGCGTCATGGTCGGAGGTTGATGTTGCAACGTTATGACCGAAGCCGTATACTGTTTCGCCTGCACCGAAGGTATTATTGAACCTTGCGTTGTTTTCAAGAGCGTAGGGCATATTTTCCTTAATATAGGAACCGAATTCGGAAAGAATGTCATCCTCATTCCAGTCAAAGAGCATACCGTTCTTTGCAGCGTTCTGATAGTTGTCACCATTGGAACCAAAGATTACGATATCACCGAGATTTCCGGACTCCATACGAGTATCGTAGGTACCGTCTGTTTCGGGAATGATTGTCATTACAACGTTGAACTCCCGCTTCATAACCTCAGCGAACCAACCCTTAAGCTCTCCGGAGTAGTTTGCCAGCTGACTGTAAACTGTAAGGTTTATGGTTTCATCACCATAGATCTCCTTGAGCTTCTCCTTGATAGCTTCCTTTTCGTCCTTGGTGGGAGTTGCGGAAGCCTCAACATCCGCAGTGGTAATGATGTCTTCAGCTGTAGGTGCAGCAGAGGTTGTCTGTGCATCAGTCTGAGCGCCTGTGTCAGAAGGCATATCGGGGGTGGTTGCGCCGCACGCTGCAAGTGAACATGTCATGGACACTGCAACAAGACCGGCAAGGATCTTCTTTAAATTCATTTTCTTTCCTCCTATAAAAATTTTATAAAATAATGACTTAACCCTTTACCGCACCAAGCATAAGTCCCTTTTCAAAGTATCTCTGCATGAAGGGATATACGCAAAGGATAGGTATGATAGTTACCATTGAGATGGTGTACTGGATTATCTTTGTATTGAGCGAGGAAGCAAGATTTCCTGCATCTCCGCTGGAACCGATAACCGCACCGATGTTGGAGCTCTGGTTCAGATAGATATAAAGTCTGTGCTGGAGAGTATAAAGTGTGGGAGAGTTAGCGTTAAGGATAAGTGAATCCTGGAAGGAGTTCCAGTGACCGACTGCACCGAAGATGGCTATTGTCGCAAGGATAGGCTTGCTGAGGGGCCAGATTATCTTGTGGAAGATGGTCCAGTAGCTTGCACCGTCCATGAATGCACTCTCCTCTATCTCACCGGGGATAGACTCGATATAGGTTTTAACAAGAATGATATTATAGGGAGAAACGATACCGGGGATTATGTATGCTGCAAAGGTATCTGTAAGACCCAGCATGGACATATTCAGGTACCAGGGGATAAGTCCTGCATTAAAGTACATTGTGATTACAAGGAAGCGATACCAGAACTGTCTGTGCCACATTTCCTTCTTTGTTACAAGGTAACCTGCAAGAGAGGAAACGAAAACCATGAGAGCAGTACCCAGAAGGGTTCTTGCGAAGGTGATGCCTACAGAAGTCCAAAGGTCGTTAACGCTTCCCATGGAAACGTAGTTTGCAATAGTGAGCTGTCTTGGGATAAGGGTGATAGCGCCCTTGGTAACAAGCTCGGGATTTGAGATGGTGTTAATAAAAATGTAATAGAACGGGAAGATACAGCTAAGGGTGAATATTGCAAAAAATGCATAGTTCAGAATGTTAAAAACTATATCACCGGGCGTCAGCTTGATATGATCGCCGGATTCGCTGATTTTTTTACCGTCTTTCTTTACGCCTAAACCTGTCATTATCTTCCCTCCTTATACAATACTTTCGCCGCGGATAGCCTTGGAAACTCCGTTAGCTACGAACAGCAGGATAACGCTTATTACAGACTTGACCATTCCGATAACGGTTGACAGAGGAATAAGTCCGCTTCCGATACCAAGGTTATAAACGTAAAGGTCAAGCACCTGGATAGTTTCACGGTTCATTGCGTTGGAGAATACGAGGTACTGCTCCATACCGTTTGAAAGAATATTCGCAATGGACATAAGGAGGAGAACGCAGTATGTAGGGATAAGCTCGGGAATGGTGATATACCACATCTTCGCAAATCTGCCTGCACCGTCAACGGTTGCAGCCTCATAAAGTCCCTGATCTATACCGGAAATTGCAGCGATATAGATGATAGCACTCCAGCCCACGCTCTTCCACATTCCCCATGCAAGCATCTTCAGCCACATATGATCCTTTGACATGAGGTAGTTTGTGACGTGAGATGTATCGGAGGAAATGCTGTTGAGCATTGTGTTGATAAAGCCGTCGGTGGAGAAGATAGCAAGGGCGATAGCATAAACAAGCACCCAGCTGATGAAGTTAGGGATAGTAGTAAAGGTCTGAACAAAGCGTCTGAAACGCATATTCTTGATCTCGGAGAGGAACACCGCAAATGCCATAGGAACCCAGCTTGTAGCGATACCGAGTCCGCTCATTGCAAGAGTGTTCTTGAGAACTGTTAAGATATCCTTTTTCGTAGCTTCGTTCTGAAGAAGTGATGTAAACCACTTAAAGCCTACAAAGTTTTCAGCGGAAAGAACATCACCGGATTTGTAGTCGAAGAATGCGTATCTCCAGCCATAAAGAGGGAGATAGCTGAATACAAATGCAAGAGCGATGATAGGCAGCATCATAAGGAAGAGCTGGAATCTTGGCTCCATTGAGAAGCCCTCACCGTTTTCGGCTGCGGGTACAAGGAAGAAGTTAAAAACAGCGCAAACGATCATTACAACCGCTATCGCAATATAAGCAAAGTTGATATGAGGATACATCGGGAGCACCTTATCAAGCTTGTTTGCGTCAATAGCCTGCTGAGCGATACTACTGTAAATGCCCTTCATCCATATCATTGCACCGATCTCAACTGCACCGCCCGCAACAGAAACAATAGCGCCAAGCTTTTTGAGCTTTCTGTTTCCCAGTGACATACAGCCGCCTGCACAGGCGATGATGACAGCAATAATAACTACCAATGAGCAGACATTGAGCGCATGGAATGTGGATTCAAGAACCCAGCCCGACCTGAATGCTCGTCCAAAGTTTGAAACTATGGAGCTGTAGGAAACACCGCAGGAAAAAAGCGAAAGATTCTTGTTTATCATTCCGCTGAGTCTTGCGGGGTTGAATGCCGGGAAGAACAGTGCCACGACATTCAGTACGACAGCCAGACGAAGCACCCAATAGATCTTGTCCGCTATCTTTTCGGAAGGGGTTTTAATAACAGTAGGCTTTCTGACGCCCTCTGTCATTGCTGATAGTCCTCCCATCAGATCATCAGTCCTTTCATTTAGAAAATGCGAAAACGGATTGAGAAAACGTTTTCAATTAATTATTTCAGCCCGGACAGCACTTTCTGTTTTCACATAAATGCAGCCCGAACTTAAATTCACAAAAAATTCACGTCCTGATCATCCCACGGGACAAGCAGTGTACAAT
>CAMAIG010000170.1 GCA_945835085.1 uncultured Ruminococcus sp.
TACCATAGGCTTAGACGGATCATTTACAGTTATGCGGATATACAGATCTGTTATGTACTGCTTTTCTTTGCGCTTAGCGGTAACTCCTGCAACAATGCCCAGACCTCCGCTTATTAACGAACCGAGAGCTGCTCTTGTGATCATTGAGCCCGTGCTTGTCTTGAATACCGAAGATCCGTTTTCGATGAGCTCAGCATCAACAATATCTTCGAAATAGAAACAAGCCGCGCTCGGATCAAACGAAAACTTAGGTACGTATCTCATCATTCTATGCGCGCTGTCGATTTCAAACTTTCCCATTGCGATAGGATATGAAGCTGTCGGGCTGAATGATGTAAATGGTGCCCTCTCCTTCTGTTCTGTTGAAGAGATTTCAGAATGAGTATTATCCACAGAATCTTCCTGCGGAACATATAATTTTGAACCACAGTTCCAACAATAATCACCTTCGGCTTTTTTACCGCATTTACTGCAAAACATAGTCAAATCTCCTTTTCTATATAAATGTTACAGCTCCAATAATTAAATGATGCTCTCTTTCAGTTCTGCAGAGTCAAGCTCCGGAGCCGCTTCGGTCATCGACAAGCTCTGACGATACTGTTCGGCAAGAGCAGTTGTATGAAATTCCGCAGTCGGGCAGCGTTCATCAACGACCTTCTTTATCTCGTCAAGCGAAACATTGAAAAACTCTTTCCGAAGATTTACTTTATTCACACGATTATTGTTGAATACCGTATGTAATTCATGCTCTAAGCCGACAGCATCATCTGAAAAGATAAGACCGTGAACATCAAACGGAAACGGAACACTTGCATTTCCAAGTTCATTAATTCTGTCCATAGGCTCCATTCTTCGGGTCATTCCTATTTTATAAACATCTTCTCCAAACGAACCAATGTTGCTGATAATATATACATGACCGGCTTTTCCGTTCTCCAGAGTAGCGATCTGCTCCTTTTTATCGGATACTTGATTGAGCTGAGCTTGAAGCTCGTTAATTCTATCGTTAAGAATATCCGATTTACTCGGATCGGCTTCTTTTAACTGTTCTCTGATATTATTGATCTCATTGACATACTTCTGCTCTTCTCGCTCAATGCGCTTTCTCTCCTGTTCCAGCGCCTTGCGTTCTTCGGCTTCCTGCCGCATCTGTTCCTTGATCGCACGCTGCTCTTCCTTTATGCGCTCTTTCTGTACATAATATTCATACTCGATCTTTACGGCTTCAATAAACAGATACTCGATCTCTCCGATAAATTTTTTCATTGTAGGTGCAATGCTCTGATTACCGTCAACGGCAATTGCCAGGTACTTTGAAGTCATTTCCTTAACGGAATCAATAAGAGAATCAAGCTTTCCATAGCTTACACTGTATAGGATATTCTGCAATTCAGCTTCAAGAGCAATAGTCATTAGCTTATATAATGCGGCGTTTGTTTTAGTGGTATACCTTCCCGAATATCTTTCAAGGCAGTCTTGAATTAAGCTCTTATTGTGTTTGTATAGATCTCTGAGCTGTCTCACAGTCATACATTTTAAGTCAATTTCTATGGTAGGTGTTATACCGAGAAAGCCTTCGTAAAGACTCTTTTCATTATCCTCAATGTACCGTTTATTGGCGCTTTGATAGCTCTCGAAAAGCATTTTCATCTTAGCATACTTTTTGGTCATTGTATCGCTTTTTTTAGTGAGCTTTTCAAGCTCAGATGTAAGCTGAGAAACAGCACTCTGTTTTTCCGCTTCGATCTGCTTTAATTCATCAATACGCCCTTGAACTGTGGCGATTGCCGCACACTCTGCCTGACGCTTAATGGTATTGTATGTTTTCTGACGCTCGTCCTCCAGACGTTTCAATTCTTCTTTTTCCTTGAACTGCTTGTTCCGCAGTTCGGACAGATCATTTTTGTAGGCTTCAATATTCTCTTCCAGCTGATGCTTTTCATCCTCAATAACTTTGAGCGCAGCGCAGTTAGGGCATAATCCCTCTGAATTGACCTTGAAGAAAATCCCCTTTCTTCCGCAATGATTACACTTTGCCATTGAGATCACTCCTATCTGTTAGTAATATCATCTGCCGATGCCTGTCGGCAGATTTTTATTTTGCCCCACTTAAAAATACAACCGCCCTACCGAGAATACGTATATCATTGAGTTCTTCATCGGTATAAACAAACGGCTCATATTTGGGGTTTTCGGGGTTTAAAACGATCTTATGTTTTTCAGGATAATAATACACGCGTTTCAGGGTGACCTCATTGTCAATAGCAACAGCTGCAATTTGACCATTTTCAACTTCCGGGCAAGCACGGATAAACACGATATCGCCGTCATGAATACGCGCGTTTATCATACTGTCGCCTTTACAGCGCAAACAGAAATCGGCTTTTATATCCTTCGGCACTGAAAACCATTCATCCTCTTCGCAATAAATTGGCTTACCACAAGCAACTTGTCCCACCAGAGGAATCTTTTTCATTTCGGGGAGTGGTTTTATTTGGGGATATTTATCGAAGAGATTTTCTGTTGTCTCTGTTGGATTTGGGGTATCGGTACGTCCCATGATATAGTCAATCGTAACCCCGAAATACTTTGAAATCAGAATAAGCTGTTCAGAATTTGGCTCTCTCGCGCCCTTTTCGTAATTCACATATGTTGTATAAGGTAAATTTAAGGCAGACGCCATCTGCCTCATATTATAGCCCTTACTTTCTCTTAACTGCTTTATTCTTTCGCCAATCATAATTTCAGCTCCTTTCATACATAAATAATATACCCATTTTGGGGAAAAGTCAATAAAAAATACCCAATTCATCATATTATCCAAATTTTACTACTATTTTTTGTCATATATTAACTCGCTCCGAGTATTGACAGTTACTCATAACGGGTATATAATAAAAATATACCCAAATCGGGTAATTGAATGCATAAAGAAGGAGGAAATGCCATGTATCCAAACATTGAAGCCGAAAGAGCGAGAAAAGGCTTGACCAAAGAGCAGCTCGCAGCAGAACTGGAAGTCGACAGAAAAACGCTTCGGAAGTGGCTCCGCATCGGAAACATTCCCACAGCCAAAATTATTCAAATGGCGGATTTCTTTGGCTGCTCGGTTGATTACCTTTTAAGCACATCAAACGAAAACAAGCCCGCATGATTGGAGGTGAGGTAACAGCATGAGCCAATACACCGAGGAAGGGCGTTTTTTCAAAACGCAATTCACACCGAAAGAACAGGCACGGATGGCAGGTGATGCTTTGTGCTATGTTCTGCAGAAGTTCTCAGACGAAGAAAGGAGCAAGAGAATGAGCCGAAAACTTTTCAAGCTTTCCATTATAGGACCTCTTAACTCGGCAGCCGCGGAGCTTGAAATGGCTCTGGACAGAATGAAGGGACGCGTACTCGACAGCGACGAGCTTACAGCCCGCTCAGAAATCAGAGGGGCACTTAATCAGATCAGGAACGCTTCATCTATTTTAATGGAGGAGTTCTTTGAACAAGGAGGCGAGCAGGTATGAAATACACGATGGAGGAGATCACGGCAGAGATCAAGAAGGTACTTAAAGCGAACAATTGCCACGGCCGCGTTGTTATCGAACGCAAGGGCAAAGCCAAAGCTGAGGTCTTTGTGGACGGCATCTTCTACGGCATCTACGATATGGACAAGCACGATTTTATCGACTGAAAACCACAGGAGAGAAACGGCATATGTACAAGGATAAAGAATGCTGCGCAGACTGCAAATACTACCGTTGTGCTTGGGGAAGCAGCAGCGGCATGAAGATATGCCATTTCATGTTGGACACCGGCATTTCCCGGAAAGACCCTCCCGAAAAATGCACACATAAGACATTGAGGAAAACAGCTTCCTCGGAAAGGAGTAAACATGGGAAAGACGCATGAGATCACATCGGTAGAGGTCATAGCACCTTACGGGGTCCTGTCGGACGAGGTCATAAATTATTTGGCAGATCTGCTTTACCCCATGGTAATGGAAGATCTGAACAAAAAGCAGGCTGAAAGCCAGCCTGCGGAAACGGAGGTATAAAACAGATGATAAGCAAATTCCTGATCACATACTGGATAACAGGCAACGACCTAAAACAGTACAGCATGGAAGTATACGCTAAGGACAGCGGTACGGCAGAGCAGCTTTTTCTCAAATGCTTTCACAGCTGCAACATCATTTCCACAAAGAAATGCATTTTGGAAACAACTCTCCCCTATTCAAGAGGCAGGTCCGACATCATTAAGATGTTCTTCGGACTGCAGAGCGCATGAAAGCGGGTGTGAGGCTTTATGGCTCACTCATGCACAGGATGCAAACATCACCGTCCGCTCAGCGGAGCCGATCATAAAAAATACTGCAATTACATACTTGATACGGGCAAATCAAGACGCTGTCCCGTTAATAATTGCATACACCACACAAAATATAATAAGGAGGATAATCCGATGCCGAAGGCAATTACACAGGACAAGATCGACGAGATCAGATCCATGCGGAAGCTGGGCATATCTGTCGAGGAGATCGAGAAGCTTACGGGAGTAAGCCACAACAGCATTAGCAAGTACACCAAGGACATGAAAAATCCCGCAGCGGTTGCAGCCACTGCGGGAACGGAAGATGATGAAAACATCACCTACGAAAAACTTTCCGATGATATTATA
>CAMAIG010000171.1 GCA_945835085.1 uncultured Ruminococcus sp.
TATTCGTAATCAATGCAGGCTCTTGCAGTCCTGAGAGGGGTGATATACGCACCGAATTTCTTATGCTCGGGGTGATTCCGATATTCATCAAGCCCCTTGATGTCGTCGAAATCGCAGATAAGCGCCAGCTCATAGTTGCTGTCGGGCGCCTTGTCCGAATTGATAACTACCTCCATTTTTCTGATGGAAGGAACAAGCCCCGGGAGCTTGTCAGCCATTTCCTTAGCCGCCCCGGCGTCTGCAGCGTTTGCGAGCTTGAACATAACAATATGCTTTATCATAGCAAAACCTCTTTTTCATACAAATTATTTATTAACGGACAATTATTCACGGACAATGTCCTCGGATTTTTCCTCAATATAATGCTCCGTAACTCTGCCGAATCTGTCGGAAATAACACCGGTAAACCAGAAAAGAGCTACCCCCGCAATATTTGTATATATGGCCTCGGGAATAAAAATGCTTCTGAACACAAGCCCCGATGTGTCATATCCCCATATCCAGTAAAAGAAAAGATAATGGAGAGCAGACTGAATAAATATCACCGAAAGGTCGAGCCACAGGAAATTAAGGATATGCCTTCTCAGAAAGCAGTGAAAAAACAGCGATACCATAAGGCACGCCCACATTATAACGATAGCATTGAAGCCCATGAGCGTATCCTGTGCGGAATCCAGCAAAAGCCCGCAGACACAGCCAAAAACAGCGCTGTCAACAGGCTCCTCCCTGACCGCATAGCAGACGGCACAGGGTATAAGCAGCAGCGGGAGAGCCGCTCCCGTTTTAATAGCGCATACAAAGATGTAGCAGAAAATCATCAGGAGGATATAGAATATCCTTCTGATAACGGAATTGCGCCGTTCCTTTTTCTTTTTCAGCTCAATATTCATTCCGAAGCGTCCTCCGCTTCTTCGCCGTTTTTGATGGCAGTTATCTCGTCAAGGGTGTAGTTCGTAATAACAAAAGCACCCGTGATCGTCCTCGGGTCCTCCGCAGGTATTATCACCGCAAATTTTGAAAGCCCGCTTGCTTCCATCTCCACGGTTTCCACAGTGCCGATAAGCTGTCCCGCAGGGTAATAGGCGCTTCCCGAGGTAACGATAAGATCGCCCTCCGAAATGTCGCTGTCCTTGCTTATATAGCTCATGCGTATCCTGCCGTTTTTCGCCAGGTCATATCCTCCGGAAATTATCCCCTCGGACTTGGTTCTTACAGAATAAACGCCCACAGCCGTTTTGGGAGAAAACAGAGTCCTTACCTTGCAGGTTTTGGGAGAAACCTCATAGCATACTCCCACAATGCCGTTCTGTGTAACCACAGGGTCCCCGGGAGTTATCCCGTTATCCGCTCCCTTGTCAAGCGTAAAGGAAGCGTAAGGGTCGTTGGTGGTTCGTGCAATAACTGTGCAGGGGGGAGAAAATTCGTAATCGTCATACTCCTCGCTGAGAGCGAGCATAGTCCTCAGCTCTTCATTTTCTCTAAGCACCCTGTCGTAGTCAACCATGTTGTTGTAATAGCCCTTGAGCTGTTCCTTCAGCTGCTGATTTTCGTTGTAATATTTCTCCGCATTAATGACCATATCGAGAGATGTGGAAACCCTGTCGGAAATATCCGACGAAAGCTTTTTCACGGGCTTGAAAATGACCTCAAAAAGGTAATTGCTTCCCGAGGAATATCCCCCGGTAGTAACGGAATATATCATCGCCCCCAGAAGCACAGCCATAAGAGCGACAATAATCTTGAATTTTATGCTGTGAAAAAATTCTCTCACATTGCCATCTCCTTAAAGCCTGAAATGTGTTCCCGGGGAGGGATATCAGTAATACTTAGCGTCGTCGTTTAATACCTCATGAAGCTTTTCGATGTCCTCGAGCACCTTGCCCGCACCTGCAGCAACGCAGTCAAGGGGCGAATCGGCGATATTTACAGGCATACCCGTTTCACGGTTGATAAGCTTGTCAAGCCCTCTGATAAGAGCGCCGCCCCCCGCAAGAGTAATGCCCTGGTCAATAATATCCGCCGCAAGCTCGGGAGGAGTTTTTTCGAGAGTGGTCTTGATAGCCTCCACCACATGAGTAAGGGGCTCAGCCAGAGCCTCTCTTATCTCGGCGCTTGTGATAGTGATATTCTCGGGCAGACCGTTAAGGAGATTTCTGCCCTTTATCTCCATTTCGTCCTCCTTGTCCAGAGGGAAAGCTGAGCCGATGGCGATCTTAACATTCTCGGCAGTACGCTCACCGATAAGGAGATTGTATTTTTTCTTGATATAGTTGATGATAGCGCTGTCGAAAGCGTCCCCGGCAATTCTTACGCTTCGAGAGGTAACGATGCCGCCCAGAGAAATGACCGCCACCTCCGAAGTACCGCCGCCAATATCAACTATCATAGAGCCTGCAGGCTCTGAAACGGGAAGACCTGCACCGATAGCCGCAGCCATAGGCTCCTCAATGATATTAACCCTTCTTGCTCCTGCATTTTCGGCAGCTTCCTTAACGGCTCTTCTCTCAACGGCAGTAACGCCCGAAGGAATGCAGATGATAACATTTGCACGGGTAAAGAAAAAGCTGCCCTTTAGTGCCTTTCTGATAAATTCGTCCAGCATGGCAGAGGTTATCTCAAAGTCGGCGATAACACCGTCCTTGAGGGGACGCACAGCAGTGATCGAGCCGGGAGTTCTTCCGATGACCTCCTTAGCCTCCTGACCCACATACTTAGGCTCCTCCGTCCGTGAATCAACAGCCACCACCGAAGGCTCTCTTATAATAATGCCCTTGCCCTTCATATAAACAAGGGTATTGGCAGTTCCAAGGTCAATGCCTATCTCCTTAGTAAACAGCATAACTTTTCGTCTCCATCTTTCTATATTTTTCTGACTTTGCCGCTCCGATACCGGACAATAAAAACATCAGGCAGTCACCGTCACATCGGCGGCTCCCGAAAATTTCCGATAAATAGCGATACCTACATAGCATAATTATACCATAAAATTCCCTTGTCTACAACAGTTTTCCCTTAAAATTAACCGTTTTGTTATTTGTTACAGACAGTAATATATGATTTCCCAAAACAGGGGAAAAATCTCTTCACGGGAGTATTATTTCCAATGGCAGGACAAAAATTAATACTGTCTGTAATATAGAAAAAAGCTTCGTCCCGAAGGAATGACCTTGGGACGAAGCAGAATGGTTTATTTGGTTTTCAGCAGCAATTATTCAAGGACAATGAGGTAAGGACCGCCTGCCTTGACAGTGAATGTGCAGTTGCCGTTAGACTGAACCTTAGCCTTGGAAACGCCTCTGAGAACGTTGTTCTCACGGTCATAGAGGTAGATCTTGGCAGTGCAGCCTGCACGCTTTGTGCTGAACTTAACAGTAACGCTTGAAGAAGCAGCAAGCTTGCCGAAGGTGTTGGAAATACCAACCTGAGCAGTAGCGACAGCGTTCTTAGCAGCCTTCTTAACGAGCTTCTTGGGAACGTAATCAATGTCGTACTCGGTATAGATGTTGATATCCTTAACAGCCTTTACATCCTTGCCGTGGATAGTCCACTTAGCGCCGTTGTCAAGAACGAAGGTAACGCTGATATTTCTGCCCTTGATAGCCTCGAGAACAGAAGAATCAACAATATATGAGCCGTTCATGTCGATCTTGTAGGAAAGATCTGTCTTGCCCCTTGCGATAATGGAAGCGATAGTATCCCAGCCGTGCTTCTTGGGAGAACCATAGAAGTAAGGAACGCCGTACTCAGCAACTGTTTCAACAGGCTTGGAAGGAGCAACCGGCTTGTCGGGAGCAACAATATTCCAGTAGTAGTAAGGATCTTTGAATGTGTAGTAATATCCGGGTCCGGGGCGATAATAGTGGTCATAGTAGTAGCCGTAAGGAACGTAGAAAATATCCACACCAACAGCATGACCGCCTGCAGCGATAGCGTCAGCAAGGTCATCATACCACTTGCCGTCATAATAATAGCCGTAGTAGGAATTATTATAATGACCATAGTAGTAATCATAGCCATAGTAGTAATAATATTCGGTGTAAGCATATGTAATATCAACACCGAGCTTCTTGCCGCCGGCAGTGTAAGCCTCATTAAGAGTAGGATACCATTTGCCGTTGAAGTAGAAGCCGCTGTAGAACTTGCCGTCGTGCCAGCCTGTAGTAGTATTGCTTACGAGGGAATCGGAAAGAGTAGAGCTTTCAACCTGAGAGATAGTGCCCTTGCCGTTGGGATCGCCCTTCTTAGCGTCCTCCTCAGTCATGAAGTACATCTGAGTGTAGCTGTTGTACCACTGACCTGTAGCACCGTTCATGACCTTAACGAGGGAACGGTTTCCGTGAGAAGCTGCAATAGCCGCATCAACAGTAGTGTAGTAACAGTGTGTAACCATAGAGTACCACTGAATGGTGTATGCAAATGCGCTGATAGCCATTGCCTGAGTTGCCATAACTGCCGCAAAAGCAGCTGCTGTAAATTTCTTAGCAAACTTATTCATTGTGCATGATCTCCTTTTCAAAAATTTATGATCTGAAATTGACAATATACCCTTCAAAAAATCGGGGATATTATATAAATCATCAGGGAATTTCAGACATTACCCCGTGGCAGAGGAATACCGTGCTGGTAAATTTCAGGTACTGGAGCCGGAGGCCTACTA
>CAMAIG010000172.1 GCA_945835085.1 uncultured Ruminococcus sp.
TTCTTCATAAAATGTCAATATTTATCTCAATTATCTCTTGAAAATTATTTTTCGGAAAAAATAAAAAATCAGATGCTTGTTCTATTGACTTTTTTTATCAAAGTGCTATAATTAATGTAGAAAACTGAAATTTGTAAAAATTATTTCAGTATAATGGGTCTTTTCCCATAAATCGAAAGGTTGGTTATTACAATGTCAGCAGAATTTATTGTTGAAACATCGGCACGTCACGTTCATGTAACACAGGAAGCTCTTGAGATACTCTTTGGAAAGGGTGCTGAGCTTACAAAGAAAAAGGATCTTTCTCAGCCCGGTCAGTTTGCCTGTGAGGAAAGAGTAGAGGTCGTAGGTCCTAAGAAATCTCTTGCAAATGTATCTATTCTCGGTCCTGTAAGAAATGCCTGCCAGGTTGAGCTTTCAGCTACCGATGCTCGTTCTATCGGAATTTCCGCTCCTATCCGTGAGAGCGGTGATGTTGCAGGCTCGGGAGCTTGCAAGCTTGTTGGTCCCTGCGGAGAGGTTGAGCTTTCCGAAGGCGTTATCGTTGCAAAGCGTCATATCCACCTTACTCCTGCAGATGCGGAAGAGCTTGGTGTTAAGGACAAGGACGTAGTTTACGTTAAGGTCGATACAGACGGAAGAAAGGCTATCCTCGGAGATGTTGTCTGCCGTGTATCCGATAAGTTTGCAAGAGCAATGCATATTGATACCGACGAATCCAATGCCATCGGTGCAGGTCCCGGTCTTACCGGTACCATCTTTCGTATGTAACTGATATTTCATACATATAATAACAGGGTGCCATCAAAGGGGAGCCCCCCTTTGATGACACCCTGTTTTTTTGCTATGCTTAGCCCTTGAGGCCCTGCTTATAGCTGTCGATCATTTTCTTGACCATCATACCGCCGACGGAGCCTGCTTCTCTTGCAGTGATATCGCCGTTGTAGCCGTTCTTGAGGTTAACGCCGACTTCATTTGCTGCTTCCATCTTAAATCTTTCAAGGGTTTCTCTGCCCTGTGCAGTAAGGTTATCGCTTTTCATGAGTTTTTACTCCTTTTGTTTGTTTTGTTTGACGATCGGTTACCGAAGTAATATCGTCTTTTGGGGTTTGCAGTAGTATTATGTGTTTACATAAAAGGTTTATTAATTGAAATGTTTTGATAAAAAACCATATATTGAAAAAGCGTATAATGCATGAAGCACTATACGCTTTTTCTAATATTCATTTTTATTAACTAAGCTCGAACATTCCTGTGTAAAGCTGATAGTATTTGCCCTTATCGGCGATGAGCTTGTCGTGGTTGCCTCTTTCGATGATGTTTCCATGCTCAAGCACCATTATAGCATTGGAGTTTCTTACGGTAGAAAGCCTATGGGCAATGACAAATACCGTTCTTCCTTCCATAAGACTGTCCATTCCCTTTTCAATAAGCGCTTCGGTTCGTGTGTCGATCGAAGATGTTGCTTCATCAAGGATAAGAACAGGCGGATCGGCTACAGCTGCACGGGCAATTGCAAGAAGCTGACGCTGTCCCTGGGACAAATTAGCACCGTCGGAGGTAAGCATGGTATTATATCCATCGGGAAGATGTCTGATAAAGCTGTCTGCATTAGCAAGCTTTGCCGCTGCAATTACTTCTTCATCGGTTGCATCAAGCTTTCCATATCGGATATTTTCCATAACAGTTCCTGTGAAAAGATGAGTGTCCTGGAGAACCATGGAAAGTGAACGCCTGAGATCATCTTTCTTAATTTTATTAATATTTATGCCGTCGTATCGAATTTTTCCGTCGGGAACATCATAAAACCTGTTGATAAGGTTTGTGATGGTAGTTTTTCCCGCTCCTGTGGAGCCTACAAATGCAATTTTCTGTCCCGGATCGGCAAAAAGCGTTATTCCGTTAAGAACGGTCTTGTTTTCCTCATAGCCAAAGGTTACATCGTCAAACTCAACTCTGCCCTCCACCTTTGTATATGAAACAGTGCCGTCAGCCTTATGGGGATGCTTCCAAGCCCATACACCCGTATGCTTATCGGTTTCGGCAAGTGAACCGTCGGGCATTATCTGAGCATTAACAAGGGTCACATAGCCATCGTCGACCTCCGAAGGTTCATCAATAAGGCTGAATATTCTTTCTGCACCAGCAAGGGCGGAAAGAACAGCATTGAACTGCTGAGAAACCTGTGAGATAGGCATGGTAAAGTTTCTTGTGTACTGAAGGAACGCCACAACAGTACCAACTGTAATGATACCGCTGAACGCATGAACACCCTTTATTGCAAGAATACTTCCTGCAACGGCAGTCAGCGCAAACTGGATATGACCGAGGTTATTGTTTACAGGTCCGATAATATTTGCAAAAGAGTTTGCCTTTGTCGATACTTCACAGAGGTGGTTATTAAGCTCTTCAAATTCGCTTTTCGATTTTTTCTCGTGCACAAAAACCTTTACGACCTTCTGACCGTCGATCATTTCTTCAATATAACCATTGACCGCACCTATTGCGCCCTGCTGTTCCTTAAAGAACTTACCGCTCTTTGAGCCAATGGTACCCGTAACGATAAGAAGGACTGCAAGCATAAAAAGTGTGAGCAGAGTAAGCTGCCAGCTGTAATATACCATCATTATAAATACGCCGATAACGGTTATTCCCGAGGAAATAAAGCCCGCAATAGAGTTTGAAAGCAGCTCTCGGATAGTATCAATATCATTGGTATACCTGCTCATAAGGTCGCCATGTGTATGAGTATCAAAATATTTGAGAGGAAGAGTTTCCATGTGTGTAAAAAGCTCTGTCCTGATCTTAAACAAAGTTTTCGTTGAAACGGTAAGCATTATTCTTGCAAAACCGAAGGTAGAAAACGCTCCTATCAAATAAACCAGAAGCATTTCACCGAGAATGCTTAAAAATCCCTTTTTAAGCTCGGCATTGCCGCTGTCGGCGATCATTGGCGTGATATAATCGTCGATAATTCTCTGTAAATAGGTCGTTCCTATTATTCCCGCAAGTGAGCTGAAAATTATAAACAATACAACAAGCATCAGCAAGAGCTTGTATTCAGCCATATAGCTGAATATCCTTTTTATTGTGGCACCTGCATTACCGGGCTTCTGCACAGGGCCTCTTGGTCCATGAGGAGGCATTATTCTTCAGCTCATTTCTGCTGTGAGTTATATACCTCACGATAGATCTCATTGGTTTTGATAAGATTTTCGTGGGTGTCAAATGCATCGACCTTTCCGTCATCAAGAACGATGATCCTGTCGGCGTCTGCAACAGAGGAAATTCTCTGAGCGATAATTATTGTAGTGGTATCGGCAAGCTCAGTTCTGAATGCGCTTCTTATCTTTGCATCGGTTGCAGTATCCACGGCGCTTGTTGAATCATCGAGGATAACTATCTTAGGCTTTTTAAGAAGTGCTCTTGCTATACATAAGCGCTGCTTCTGACCTCCCGATACATTTACGCCGCCCTGACCGAGATCGGTTTCATATCCATCGGGGAAGCTCATGATGAAATCATGTGCCTGAGCCTGTTTGCAGGCATTGATTATCTCCTCGTCAGTTGCATTTTCATTTCCCCATCGGAGGTTATCCTTTATCGTTCCCGAAAACAGAACATTTTTCTGGAGAACCATTGCAACTTCATTTCTGAGATTATCAAGCTTATAATCCCTGACATCATGACCGCCTACACGGACAGAGCCTTCCAGAACATCATAAAGCCTCGGAATAAGCTGAACAAGAGTAGTTTTTGCAGAGCCTGTTCCTCCTATTACGCCGATTGTTTCACCGGATCTGATATTCAGGTTTATGCTGCTCAGAGTAAGATTATCCTTATCATTAGCATAGCTGAAGGAAACGTTATCAAATATTATGCTTCCGTCGGCAGGAAGAAGCTTTTCCGATGCGTCATCATCAAGAATGTCGGGCACCTCGTCGAAAACTTCAACTATTCTGTGCATTGACGCCATTGAGATAGTGGTCATTACAAAGATCATTGAAAGCATCATGAGGGACATAAGTATCTGAGTTATATAGCTGATAAAGCTTGTAAGCTCACCGATAAGGAGGTCGCCGCCAACGACCATATTACCGCCGAAATAGATAACGGCAACAATACAGGAGTACATTGTGATCTGCATAAGCGGCTGATTAAGGATAATAAGCTTTTCTGCCCTGATCTGTGCAAGACGGACATCGTCGGCAGAGGCAACAAACTTTTCACCCTCAAACTTTTCACGGACAAAAGCCTTTATTACACGAATTCCAATAAGATTTTCCTGCACTCTCGAATTAAGTGCGTCATATTTCGAAAGCATTTTTTCAAAACGAGGAAAAGCGTTCATGATTATTACAAACACACCTATTCCAAGCACAGGGATTGCAATAAGAAATACCATTGCAAGCTTAGAATTTATGGAAATAGCCATTATCAGTGCAAAAATAAGCATGAACGGTGAACGTATCGCCATTCTGATTATCATCATAAATGTGTTCTGCACATTAGTTACATCGGTTGTAAGACGGGTCACAAGGGAAGCAGTGGAAAACTTGTCCACATTTGAAAAAGAAAAGTCCTGAACCTTATCAAAAAGCTTTTTTCTGATATTCCTTGCAAAGCCCATACCTG
>CAMAIG010000173.1 GCA_945835085.1 uncultured Ruminococcus sp.
CCCATGGAAGTTATTCCGACATCAACAGCATTATGAGATCCGACCCGAGGATAGCTATTGCACAGAAATTGGTAGGAATGCTTGGCGGATCCATTATCGGAGAGATGCAGGACAATAAGGACCTTGACATTGTTGTAAGGCTTCCCTTCAAAAAAGCGGAGCAGCCTGCTGCCGAAGCTGTTTCCTTGGGATAACAGCGATAATAATAACAACAAAAAACAGCCGATACATCTTTTTGAATGATGTATCGGCTGATTTTGTCTTTCGAAAAACCTATAATATTGTGTACAGCATTAATATTCTTTGCAGGATTTGGCTTCAATACATACGTTACCGTGCCACAAAACAAAGGATTATTGCTATTGCACCAACGAGTTGGCCTCAGCGACACGCTGACAGCCGATACATCTTATTTGAATGATGTATCGGCTGATTTTATGTATTAAGGCAAATAATATTACTCATATCTCTCGTCAATAACTCTTTTCGTCTTCTTTTCGCTTCTTGGGAGAACGCCTATCTCAACGACCTTGACAAGGGGAGTAAAGCCTATCCTGCTCTTTACCCGCTCGGCGATCCTGCCGCTAAGCTCAACAAAGTCAACAGTTCCGTTTGTTTCAACATAAATTCTCATGGTGTCCTTGCCCTCAAGGTGGGATATCCTTATCTGATACTCACTTGAAAGCTCGGTAAATTCCTTCAGTACCTCTTCGATCTGGCTGGGGAACACGTTTACGCCCTTTATCTTCATCATGTCGTCGGTTCTTCCCATAATTGTGCCAAGACGGGGATATCTGCTGCCGCAGGGACATTCTCCCGGGATTATCATGGAAAGGTCATGTGTGCGGTAACGGATAAGAGGAGCTCCCTCCTTAACAAGAGTGGTTATGACGATCTCACCCATCTGTCCGTCGGGCACAGGCTTTAAGGTAACAGGGTCGATTATCTCTATGTAAATGTAATCGTCCCAGTAATGCATACCCGTGTCGTATTTGCAGTTAATGCCTATTCCGGGACCGTATATCTCGGTCAGACCATAGATGTCATAAAGCTCAATCCCAAGCTCCTCCTGGATCCTTTTACGCATTTTCTCGCCCCAGCGCTCTGAGCCGATAACGCCCTTTTTCAGATGTATCCTGTCCTTGATGCCCCTTTTCTGAATTTCCTCCGCCAGGAGCAGGGCATATGAGGAGGTGGAGCAGAGAACGGTGGACTTCATATCCTGCATCATCTGAAGCTGCTTTTCGGTGTTTCCGGGGCCCATGGGAATTACCATTGCACCAAGCTTTTCGGCACCGTTCTGAAAGCCTATGCCTGCTGTCCACAGACCATAGCCGGGGGTTATCTGAATGCGGTCGGTGTTTGTTATGCCTGCTGTTTCATAGCAGCGTCTGAACATTATCGCCCAGTCGTCAACGTCCTTTGCGGTGTAGGGGATTATTACGGGCAGACCTGTGGTTCCCGAGGAGGAATGTATGCGGACTATCTCCTCCTCGGGGGCGGTCATAAGTCCCAGAGGATAAGCGTCACGAAGATCCTTTTTCTCGGAGAAGGGGAGCTTTTCAAACTCCTCCTGATTTGAAACGTGGGTGATGCCTGCATCTTCAAGCTTTTTTCCGTAAAAGCTTCCTGCTGATATCAGCGCATTTATCCTGTCATTTACCTGACTGAGCTGCAGATCGGATATTTTCATTTATAATCACTGCCTTTCTTTATTGACCATTGTTTCGGGTATATGAGAGAGCCTGCATATTAAGCTCATGGAGCTTTTCGGGCAGACGCTTTCTGAGTGCCACTGCTATTTCTTCCTCGGTAAGTCCCAATGCTCCGCTGTGAACTGCTGCTCCCAGAAGAAGCACGTTCATTACCTTTGCCGAGCCAAGCTCTCTGCAAGCCTTGTCCGTGTCTATTATCATAAGATTATTTAACTTTTTCCCCAGCCACTCTGTCATCTGAGCGGGGTCATAGCCTGTGCCCGAAAGGGAAGCCGTAACGGGCATAACTCCTCGGCTGCTGACTATCATCTGACCGTCCTTTTTGAGATAGGGGAGCATTCTCACAGCCTCTCCCGGTTCAAAGCCGATTATAAGGTCGGCTTTTCCCTTTGCTATCATTGGCGAATGGATATCATTTCCTATCCTTACATGGCTGAATACGCTTCCTCCACGCTGTGCCATTCCGATGGTTTCGGCGCTCATAACGTTCATTCCCTTTGCCATGGCGGCAGCTGCAATGAGCTTTGAGGCAAGTACGGTTCCCTGACCGCCAACGCCGCAGAGGATAATGTTAATATTCTCAGACATTCTGCTCACCTCCGTTAATGGCAGCTGTGGGACAGAGCTTGCTGCAAAGTCCGCAGCCTGTGCAAAGGGAGCAGTCTGCCACGGCTTTTTTGCCCTCAAGGGATAATGCGGGGCAGCCTATTTCTCTGATACATTTACCGCAGCCTATGCACTTGTCCTTGTCGATATGAATTTTCCCCGCAGGCTTTGTAATGGCTATACATGGGGATTTGAAAATGATTGCCTTAACGCCCGGCAGGTCGGCTGTGTCCTTTACGCATTTTACCGCAGCGTCAAGATCGAGAGGGTCAACGGTTTTTACTTCCGTAACGCCTATGCCTCTCAGTACCGCTTCAATGCTGATCTTTGAAACGACCTCGCCCATCATTGTCTTGCCCGTTCCCGGGTGGGGCTGATGACCTGTCATGGCGGTGGTGGAATTATCGAGAACGATAAGGGTCATGTCTGCCCTGTTGTAAACCGCATTCACAACTCCCGTTATAGCCGACGCAAAGAAGGTGGAATCTCCTACAAATGCAAAGCAGACGGTATCGGGCTCAATGTGCCCCACGCCCTGAGCAATGCCAAGACCCGCACCCATGCAAAGACAGGTGTCCACCATATCAAGGGGCTTTGCGTTTCCGAGAGTGTAGCAGCCGATATCTCCGCAGAATATGGTCTTTCTGCCCTTCATTGCCTGCTTAACCGCATAGAAGGAAGCCCTGTGAGGACAGCCTGCACAGAGGACGGGAGGACGGACGGGTAGGGGAGGCATATCGGCAGTATCGGGAGAATAATTTTCTTCTTCCCTGCCCATAAGCTTGTTTATGGCAGCACGGACGCTGTCAATGGTATTTTCACCCGCAGCCTGAATGTGATGGGAAAGCTTGCCGTATATCTTCACATCAAGACCGTACTTTCCGCATACATAGGTAAGTGCCCTTTCGATAACGGGGTCAAGCTCCTCAATGCAAAGAACCTCGTCAAGTCCCGAGAGAAATTCCAGGGCTTTCTTTTCGGGGAAGGGAAATGGCGTGGAAACCTTGAAGGTTTTGAGCAGCCCTGTGTCCTTCATTGCTTCAAGAGCGTATGTAAAGCTTATTCCTCCTGCCGCAATGCCCTTTCGGCAGCCGCTTTCACCGGGGATAATTATATTTTTATCATACTCGCTGAAAACGTCGCTCAGCTGTTCATTTCGTTCTTCTATCCTGCCGTGGTTTGCATAGGACAGGCGGGGGAATATCACCCATCTGGAGGAGTCCTTCACAAATCCCTCGGGCTTGTTTATGTAATATTCGTCCTTATCCTTTATCTTAACCGAGGCGTAGCCGTGGCAAACTCGTGTGGTAGGTCTGAGGAAAACGGGAGTGCCATATTTTTCCGAAAGCTCAAAGGCTTCACCTATCATTTCATAAGCTTCTTCGGCGCTTGAAGGGTCAAAGCAGGGGAGCTTTGAAAACTGAGCAAAGGTTCGTGTGTCCTGCTCGGTCTGAGAGGAAATGGGTCCCGGGTCATCTGCCACAAGAACAACCATTCCGCCCTTAACCCCCACATATTCAAGGCTCATAAGAGGATCGGCGGCAACATTCAGACCCACCTGCTTCATTGTAACAAGCGCCCTTGCACCTGTGTATGCAGCACCCGCTGCGACCTCCATGGCGGCTTTTTCGTTTACCGACCATTCAACGTATGTATTTTCATTTCTGTGCTTTGCAATAGTTTCAAGCACTTCCGAAGACGGCGTTCCGGGATATCCTGCAACGAGATCAACACCTGCTGCAAGAGCGCCGAAAGCGATGGCTTCGTTTCCCATGAGAAATTCCTTGTGCATTTTAATGCCTCCGAGTAAAAATATATAATCAGCGTGTCGCTGAAGCCAACTCGTTGGAGAAACAGAGAAAATTTTCTGTTTTGTGGCTCGGTAACGTAATATTGCTCCCCCAATTAACTATTGAATTTTCTGCTTGCCCCGCTGCCGAAATACGTCGTCAGAAAGCCTTGAAATATCCGCATATTCCTGCGGCTTTCTTCCTAGTCTTTCGACAGCGGTTCTTCGCATAAATTTTCATCAGTTAATTGGTGGAGCAATATTAAAATTTTAAGTCGGGTACAATGTCGGTCATTTCACCTATAAGACTTGCCTTTGCGGCTACCGGTGTAGCATAGACGATATCTGTGCTTGAGATGGCAGTCCACTTGCCGTTTACGTAAGCCTTGACAGCAAAGCCGTACTTAACTCCGTTTTTAAGGTTCTTTACATACATGCCTGTCACGGTCCTTTTGCCTGCAAGAGTCCATTTTCCGTTCTGATATACGTAGACCGCATACTGTGCCGCACCGTTTACG
>CAMAIG010000174.1 GCA_945835085.1 uncultured Ruminococcus sp.
CTGTGATTATTTCATCTGTCGGCTTTGTCTATAGAACGATTAAAGATTAGTATAAAAAGTCATAGTATTGTGTCGAACAAAAATGTCTTTGCAGAATTTGGCTTCGATACTAACGTTACCGAGCCACAAAACAAAAGAATTTCTGCAATCTCGCCAACGAGTTGGCTTCAGCGACACGCTGAGAGTGATGACGCAGCATATGCATCATCACTCTTTTTTTATCCGTTTTCGTTAAAATGTTCGAGAGCCTTATTGAGAAGGTGATCTTCCCCGTTCTCAAAGAGCGCTTTTATCGCTTCTTCATCAAAGGAAACTCTTATGTCAATATCATTTCCGCTTTCATAATCGGCACCCGAATCAATGAAGATATCGCCGTTTTTATCAAGCATAAGACAGTTTGAAAATGAGAGCATTGCATTGTCGGTCTGAGCAGCTCCTATTCCCTGGGCTGAGCCTGCAGACTCCGTAAAGCCCATGACGGTAACATTTTCCATGCCTCTCATTATCATTGTGAAATGGTCTGCGGCACTGACGCTGCCCGAGTTTACGAGAATGATTATCTGATTGCCCTGCCAGGTGTTTTCTCCCGAAAAATAATGCTCATCACCCTTCATATATTCTCCCGTTTCGGGATCACGGGCATAGGAATGTGTCTTGTCGTCCCATTTGCCGTCGGCAACATAGAAGTGAGTGCCTTCGGGAGCAAATATCTCTCCGAGAGTTTCCACCAGCAGACCCGAGCCGCCGCCGTTGTCACGCATATCAATGATAAGATTTTTTTTGCCCTCTGCCAGGTATTTTTTCAGTTCGGCAGTTACTTCATATTTCATATTGGCATAGCTTTCCTTCCTTGCAGAAAAGGAATCATAGCTCATAGATTTCAAACGAAAGCACACAGTATCCTCATTGATCTCTCTAAAGCCGAAGTTTTCGGCTTCCACTCCCTGACTTATGATATGATATGTGTCATAATATCTTGAATAGCCGCTGCCCATACGAGAAAGCTCCGCCGATTTTTCCTTGCCCTCATCGTCAATGAATGTGACCGTTACGCTTTCGCCGCCATTTACCGATGCCTGAAGGGGCAGCCAGAAGGCTTCGTTGTCCTTGTCAGCAAAGTTCATGACCACACCGTTTACAGGAGATGTTATGCCTGCTTCTTCCACAGTCATGCCGTTCCATGATGTGATTATAGTGCCGTTATGTATTCCCGCCAGGGCTGCTGCCGATGTGCTGTCAACATTTACTGCCGCAGTCCTTCCGTCCGATAACCCCATCAAAGAAAGTCCGTAATCTCCCGCTGACAGGATATCGAAAATTTCTGTCATAGCTTCGTTGACGGTCTTTTCACTCTTATCAATTTCCCCATCGGAATAATAAACATGGCAGTCATGGAATTCATAGGTAAATCTGCACCAGGCGATATAATTCAGAAGGGAACTGCGTTCATTATCTGCCTCTTCAAACATGGGAAGATATCTGCCGTAAAGCTCGTCCCAGTCTATGCCCTTCAGCTCCGTGAGCACATAATGCTTTTTCATAACGGGGAACATTTCCTCAAATTCCTTGGTGAAATCTCTCCCGCGGTAATCCTCGTTGCCGATGCACAAAGGAAGGACAGCTAAGCTAAGTACAACATTTGCCGCAGCAGTGCCTATCCTTGCCCTTGTATTCTCGCTGAAAAATCCCGCAAGGGTTGCCGCCGCACCTATGTATGCAGGGAGCATATATTTATCAAATCCGCCCAGCCCCGCAATTATCATGCAGGCAATGGCAGGAGCCGCAAAGCATAGCCGCCATTTTGTGGAAACGAACCTTTTTGAAAGCTTCATTGGTATAATGAGCAGCAGCGACAATGCTATCTCAACTATTATAAGAACAATATCCAAAGTTTCCATTTATCCGTAATTCCTTTCCCGTCAGTCGATATCATCATATCTGAAAAATGTGTATCCGATAAAGAAAAACAGAACCGATGCAATGACCGAAATAATTATGGTTGCGGCAATGAATGAGGGAGAAACAGCAGCGTCAAAGGTGATCCACACCTTATTCAGACCGTAAGTAGACCAGAAATCAATATTACAAAGCTCATTCAGATTTGTTATGCCAAGTATACAGTTTGCACCGCTTGTTTCGGCAAAGTTTATTCCCGCATTAATGCAGGTGTATGCCATAAACGCTGTAATAAACACCGCAGAGGGCTTCCTTATGATAAATGAAAGAGCGGCTGTTTCTAAAATTATCCTTGCAGCAGGAATTATCAGTAATAACCATCTGAATATCATTTCACTGAGATATATGCATGAGCCCCAGCCCCACATAATTGATGCAGCAGCAGCGGGAACAATAAAGCAAAGCAAAAATCCCGAAATGCTAAGTATCAGTGAAGCAATTATTCTTGCGGAATAGACTTCAAATCTTGTGTGACCTGTTACAAGCTCGCAGTTGGCGGTCTTGTCGCCGAAATCCATTGTGCATATATAGCAGGTGTTCATTATAAGAAAGATCTGTGCAAATGTGTTTATAAGCGGTATGTATGTTGCCGAAAATTCGCCTGCCGTCGGACCTTCATAGCCTAAAGCATAAAAGCTGAAGGTAAAAAGCTGAGAACATGAACAAAGAAGCATCAGGACGAAAATTATTTTCATAAGGCTTCTTTTTCTGCAGGTATAAAAAACCGATCTTACTATATCCCACATAATATCGCCCCCTTACTTCATATCACGTTTTCTGAACAGTATATATCCGCCGATAAGGTATACTGCAGAAGCTGCCAGTGAGAAAACAACAGTCTTTACTATTATATCGGAAGGCAGCGACGAATCATAAATATAAACGTCCTTTCCGTTTATAAAGCCCATACGGCTGTTAAAGTCCATAAGCTCAAACATATTGGATATTCCAAGCCCGCATCCGAGCCGTATATCGGTGGTTTCATTAAGTGCCATATAGACCAGGCTTTCTGCCTCGGTGATAAGATATGAGGAGAGCAGTCCCGCTAAAAAGCTGCCCGTCAGAAAGCTCAGAAAAATGTAGCTGCATATCATTCTGATAATGGGTAAAAGGAGCAGTGCATATCTTAAAAGCACGCCTTTAAGCTCTGTTACCTCTCCCCACCCGAAGATGAGGGAAACCGTAATAATGGGAACTGCAATGAGAATAACAGTTAAGGTAATGCACCAGGTCAGGGAAACAATGGCCCTGGAAAAGAACACGCTTTTTCTTCCATGTCCCGAGAGCATTTCGTAGTTAATGGTCTTGTCGCTCTGATCCCATGCACATATTCTCGCTGTAAGCACCACGCCGAGGAGCATTACAGAGATAGGTATCATTTCACCGAAGCCTATGGAAAATATGCCGCCGTTCAGTTGTTCCAGATTTATATCAATAAATACCGTTGCGATCATAGCAATGCCCAGGAGAATGGAATAAACAGTTACATTGTCATGCCTTGTCTGATAATTCAGTGCCTTTATTATGTTCCACATTATCATCACCGCCTACTATGTTCATATAATACTGCTCAAGATTTGCCTCCTGAACGGCTAATCTCACAGGGATAACACCGTTTTCAAAGAGGGTCTTTGAAATAATCCGCTGCTCGTCAAGCCTTTCATAAAGCTTTATGCTGCCGTCCTTGTCAACGTCATAGCTTGTAATACCGAGCTTTTCCGTAAGCACTGCCAGTGCAAGGGGATCGTTGTCGGTATGGATATGATAGCACTCGGCACATTCCTTTTTAAACTCATCGGCGGTAAGGGTGCGCTTTATCAGACCGTTTCTGATAAAGATATAATCGGTGCAGAGAAGGGAAAGTTCACTGAGGATATGGGAGGAAATTACAATGGTGATATGCTCCTCACGGTTAAGCTTTTTAAGAAGCTCTCTTATTTCAATGATACCCTCGGGGTCAAGACCGTTTATGGGTTCGTCAAGCACCATTATCTCGGGGCGTGTGAGAAGAGCGTTTGCTATGCCCAGGCGCTGACGCATTCCCAGGGAAAATGCCTTCACAGGCTTTTTGCCCGTATCCGCAAGACCTACCGTTTCAAGCACCTCGTCAATGCGCTTTTTATCGGGTATGCCCTTCTGGAGCCTTTGCTTTTCGAGGTTTTCCCTTGCGGTCATGACCTCCTTGGCATAGGGCGTTTCGATCATGAAGCTCATTCGGCTTCTTGCCCTTGCAAGCTTTTTCTCCTCCGATTCCCCGAACAGCTCAATGCTGCCCTCTGTGGGAAGTGCAAGCCCGCCCATCATTTTCATGATAGTGGTCTTTCCCGAGCCGTTGGGACCTATCAGACCGCATATGCTTCCTTTTTTTATAGCAAATGAAGCGTTGTCCACGGCTTTTTGCTTTATGTACTGCTTTGTCAGATTTTTTGCTTCTATAACGATTTCAGACATGACCGATACCTTTTCCTTTCCGAGAAATTCGACGCATTTTTGTCTATGGTTTAATGATAAAGCATATTCTTAAAGAATTTCTTAAATTTTCTTAAATTAACAAAATGTTAATATTTAGAGCCGAAACGCCCATAAATGCTGTCGGGTTGATTTTTGCCGCCTTGCAAGGGAGCTTGACGACGAGTGGCTGCGTTATAGCTGTCGGATT
>CAMAIG010000175.1 GCA_945835085.1 uncultured Ruminococcus sp.
ATTTTTTCAGCCTGTGGAAAAAGCTGCATTACAAAGATATTTTGCTGCAGCGCCCACGGGTCGTATCCGGCGGCACGCTGATATCTATTCACTTTAAATAATATCATTTTAGGAAACAAAATTCAATCCATAGAACAAAATTTGTTAAAAATAACCTAAAAATAGCATAAAAATTTTTTGCCTTTAACTTTATTTATTTTCAAATATGCTTGTGAAAAAACAGTTTTTGTAGTATAATAGTAAATGTATAGTTATGCTGTTGCGTACGGCGGAATGCTTCTGCCTGTGTTTTGCGGAAGCGTCATCAAATTGGAACGCAGCCCTGCCTGCACTTAGCATACCTTGCGGCAGATGCGTTTATCAGAAAGGATGGTAACAGATATGGCAAGATTTGAAGCAGGAATGGAATCAATGGTTGATATGTATATATTTGAAACCACATCACTTCTTGAACAGCTTGACCAGATTCTTATGAAGACCGAAAACGATAATAGTTTCGGAGATGAGGAGATAAATGAGATCTTCCGTATAATGCATACAATAAAAGGCTCTTCCGCTATGATGGGCCTTGAAAATATGTCACATCTTGCCCATGCGATCGAGGATATGTTCTACATTATCCGTGAGGATAAGCCTGTGATTTCCGACCTAAGATCCCTTTATGACATCGTGTTCACCGCCTCCGACCTTCTGAAGGCGGAGATCGACCTTGTTCAGGACGAGGACTCCGTTCCCACGGACTTCGGCGCACATATGACAAAGATAAAGGATTACGCTCAGATGCTCAAAAACGGCGGCTCCGCTCCTGCGGCTGCTTCTGCTCCTGCGGCTCCCGTTTCTGCGGCGCCCGCAGCTAAGGCTCCCAAGGTGTCTGCAGATGAAATGATCGAGGTTTCCATGGGCGGCGAGGAAAATCTCACCACTGTCAAAGTCACCTTTGAAGAGGACTGCAAGATGGAAAATCTCCGTGCTCTTCTTGTTATAAATAATATCCGCAACGAATGCTCTGTGCTGAAATTTGAGCCTGCCGACATTGAGGATAACTCCGATACTGCGGCTTACATAATCGAAAACGGCTTCCTTATCCACTTTGCTCCTGCACAGACTACTCCCGAGGATATCATAAGCCTTATTGCAAGCACCATGAACGTTAAGACCTGCGAAGTGGTTTCTATGGGCGGCGCAAAGACTGTTCAGGTCCCTGCCTATACCCTTACCACCGTTAAGGTCCACTTTGAAGAGGACTGCAAGATGGAAAATCTCCGTGCTCTTCTTGTTATTAATAATATCCGTGAGGAATGTGATCAGCTCGCATTCTCTCCTGCCGATATCGAAACAAACCAGGCTACTGCGGGTACTATCCGTGACGAGGGATTCATTATCCATTTCAGATCGGGCTACGGCGACGAAGCTGTTATCAATATCATCGGAGAAACCTCCAATGTTAAAAGCGTTGATGTGCTCAAAACCGGCACGGACACTCCTCCCGTATCGGCGGCTGCTCCTAAGGCTAATGATGTTCCCAAGGCTGCTCCCGCACCTGCTGCGCCCGAGGCTCAGCCTGCGGCTCCCGCTGCTCCCAAGCCTGCTGCTCCCGCTCCTGCGGCTCAGGCTCCCGCTGCAGAAAAGAAGCCTTCCGGCGATAAGGGCAACGCTGCTAAGCAGTCCCTTATCTCCGTTAACCTTAACAAGCTTGACCAGCTCCTTGATATGGTGGGCGAGATAGTTATCACAGAAGCTATGGTAACCTCCAATCCCGATCTCAAGGGTCTGAGGCTCGATAATTTCCAGAAGGCTGCAAGACAGCTGAGAAAGCTCAATTCCGAGCTTCAGGATATCGTAATGTCTATCCGAATGGTGCCCATTTCGGGTGCCTTCAATAAAATGACCCGTATCGTCCGTGATATGAAGGTCAAGCTCAATAAGGACGTTGACCTTATTTTTGAGGGCGAAGAAACCGAAGTTGACAAGTCTATCATTGATAATCTCAACGATCCCCTTATGCATATGGTGAGAAACTCCATGGACCACGGCATTGAGGATAATGTTGAGGACAGAATTGCCAGGGGCAAGCCTGCAAAGGGCAAGCTTACTCTTTCGGCTTACAGCTCCTCGGGAGAGGTCGTTATCGTTATTACCGATGACGGTGCGGGAATGGATCCCCAGAAGCTTCTTGACAAGGCTGAAAGAAACGGCATTCTTACTAAGCCCCGCTCCGAATATACCGACAAGGAAGCTCTTAACCTTATCATGCTCCCCGGCTTCTCTACCAATGAGACCGTTACCGAGTACTCGGGCAGAGGCGTTGGAATGGACGTTGTAAGAAAGAACATCGAAAAGGTGGGCGGCTCTGTTTCCGTTGATTCAAAGATCGGTGAGGGAACAAGCTTTATCATTAAGATACCCCTTTCGCTCTCCATCGTTGACGGCATGGAGGTGTCTGTGGGCAAGTCTATATTCACTATTCCTATCAGCTACATAAAGGAATCCTTCAAGCTCAGACCCAGTCAGCTCTTAAAGGACCCCGACGGCAAGGAAATGATAATGATCCGCGGCGAATGCTATCCTCTTATCAGGCTCTACGACCTTTACGAGCTTGAGGGTGCGGTCACCGATCTCTATGAGGGAATTATCATTCTTGCGGAGTCCGACGGAAAGTGTGCCTGCCTGCTTGCAGATGAGCTTATCGGCGAACAGCAGGTAGTTGTAAAGCCTTTCTCGCCTCTGCTCAACAACTTCAATGTCAAGCAGAATGGTATGGCGGGCTGCTCTATCCTGGGCGACGGTTCTATCACAATTATTCTTGATATCAGCAATATCATTTCCGATTTCTGATAAGGAGGCCTGAAAAATGAGTACCGTTATTGAAGAAAAGGATTTTATCACCACGGGCGGAGAGGTTCTTCTTTTCACCGTTGACGACGTGGTATATGGAATTGAGATAAAATATATCAATGAGATCATCGGCATCGAGCAGATCACTGTGGTGCCCAAGGTCCCCGATTACATAAAGGGCGTTATCAATATCAGAGGTAAGATAGTTCCTATAATCAGCGTGAGAAAACGCTTCGGCAAGGAAGAGATACCCTACGATGAACGCACCTGCATTATCGTTCTGGAGCTTGACAACGGCTACCAGGTCGGCATTATCGTTGACAGAGTAAGAGAGGTTACTCAGGCTAAGCCCGAGGAGATCTGCGAAACTCCCGCTAATAAGAACGTTAACGCCGGTCATTACATCAAGAATATTATCGAAAATGCAGACGGAATCAAGCTGCTCCTTAACTGCGAAAAGCTTGTAAGAGAGCAGGCTTGACCGAAAGATAGCAGGGTGATCGTATGCTAAAGCTCACGGACAGCGATTTTCTTCGGCTGGTGGAATTTATCAAGACCAATTACGGCATCAATCTTGAGAAAAAAAGAGTGCTGATCGAGGGACGGCTTGCAAATGTTGCTGCCTCCTATGGCTTTGATAATTTCACGGACTATATAAATTATGCGCTTAATGACTCCACGGGCAAGGAAACTATCCGTCTTGTCAATAAGCTTACAACAAATCATACTTTTTTCATGCGTGAGCCTGAGCATTTCAAGTTTCTCGAAACCGATGTGCTGCCGTATATAGAGAAATCTGTTTACGACAAGGACGCACGCATATGGTGTGCGGCGTCTTCTACAGGTCAGGAGCCGTATACCATTGCTATGACTATTGACGAGTATTTCGGCAGCCGCAAAGATTCATGGGATACCACTATCCTTGCAACGGACCTCGATACAGATGTCCTTCGCACTGCTAAGGCAGGTATATATTCGGAGGAAATGCTGGACGGAGTTCCCGACAGGTGGATAGACAGGTATTTTACTAAGATAGATAATGACAGATATCAGGTCATTGAGCGCATAAGGCGTGAGATAGTTTTTAAGAAATTCAATCTCATGGACCCTATCGTTATCAAAAAGCCCTTCGATCTTATCAGCTGCCGCAATGTTATGATCTATTTTGATGCGAAAACAAAAAATGACCTTATCGAAAGGTTTTACGATGTGACCAAAAAGGGCGGCTACCTTTTTATTGGTCATGCGGAAAATGTTTCAAGAGATACTCGCTATACTTATATTAAACCTGCCATTTACCGGAGAGAGAATTGATAGATGATTAAGGTTCTGATTGTTGACGACTCGGTGTTTTTCTGCACTATGCTTAAAAACAAGCTTTCGGAGTTTGATGACATTGAGGTCGTGGGGACAGCCGTTAACGCTTATGAGGCAAGAGATAAGATACTGGAGCTTTCTCCCGACATTATGACGCTGGATATTGAAATGCCAAGAATGGACGGGGTGCAGTTTCTCAAAAAGCTGCTGCCTCAGTATAATATCCCTGTGATCGTTGTTTCTTCCATAGCGGCAAAAAAGTCCGAAGCAGAGCGGGCAGGGGCACGGTGCTTCAGGCTGAAGCCCGATGCGTCAAAGGTCGGAGATGTTGACCTTTTTGTGAAAAAGCTTGCCAATGATATCAGAAGGTTCGGAGGGGAAAGTCAGTCTGTAACTCATGCAGAGCTTCCCCATTCCTCCTCGGGGGCAGCTTCGTCCTCCGTTTATTCAAAGGG
>CAMAIG010000176.1 GCA_945835085.1 uncultured Ruminococcus sp.
ATGCATTTGATGACTGTCTATCGTTAGAGAAAATAGTGTTTCCCGACTCTTTGAAAACGGTCGGAATTAGTGCTTTCAGTCAATGTACATCAATAACAGAGGTCGTTTTTCCTAAGAAAATGGAGGAGATCGATGAAGCTTCATTTCTTAATTGTGATAATCTAAGCAATGTAAAAATGCCCGTAGAGATCAATACTTTGGATTTTTCTGCTTTCAGCTATTGTGATAGTCTGCATGAATTATATCTTCCCGAAAGAATAGATCATTTTTTCGGATACTTATATTCAGATCATACGTTTGATCTGTATGCTCCCGATAATTTTGAATGCATAGAATATTCTGTGAATTCCTTAAGAGATATTATTATTCACATAAATAAAGATGATCCATTTATTGAAATGATCAATAGCCGAGATGACATATGGAGAGAAAAAATAGTATTTGACTATGAATAAGCCAAAGGCAACCCCTCTGCCACATATTAACAAGGAGATCTGCTATGGAACTTAATATCTGTCCTAATTGTCTTGAACAGACAACGGGAAATAATTTCTGCCCATACTGCGGCTTTAATATTGCGGAATATACCCCTAAGGAGCATCATCTTCCTCCGGGAACAATTGTGGGAGAACGATATGTTATCGGCAGAGTCATCGGAGAAGGAGGCTTCGGTATAACCTATAAGGCTTCGGATATAAAGCTTGGGGGAAAATTTGCGGTGAAGGAATACTATCCCTCAAGCATTTCGGGACGCTCTGCAAGTCATTCCGACAGCTATATGATATATCCCTTCACGGGAAGCGATGAGGAATTCAGATCGGGTCTTGTGAGATTTGAAAACGAAGCCCGCCGTCTTGCACAATTTGACGGAAAAGCAGGTGTTGTGAATGTCAAGGATTACATTTCCGAAAACGGCACAGGCTATATCGTCATGGAATATGTCGAGGGTATCTCCCTTGAAAAATATCTTGAAAGCAAAGGGGGCTTCATCAGCATTAGGCAAGCCTCCGAGCTTATCAAGCCAATAGTTACGGCACTTTCCGAGGTACACAAAAGCGGGCTGATACATCGTGACATAAGCCCCGATAATATGATAATCACCGAGAATAACGGAATGGTGCTTATTGATTTCGGTTCTGCAAGACAGTATGACTCGGAAAAGAGTATGTCCGTTATCCTGAAATTCGGATACGCCCCCTATGAGCAGTACAGCCGTCACGGAAACCAGGGACCATGGACGGACGTTTACGCTTTATGTGCGGTAATTTACCGCATGATAACGGGAAAAAAGCCCCCCGACGCCTTGGAGCGTCTGCAGAATAATAAGGAGCTTGATTTCTACGGCTGCGAAATATCCGAGGGAATGGAACGAACACTTAGAAAAGGTCTTGAAATAAGGTCTGCAAACAGATTTCAGTCCATGGACGAATTCTATGAGGCTTTTTTCAAGGGAGTTTATCCAAAGGAAAAGAAAAAGCCCGATAAAAAGATAATTATCGCTGCAGCGGCGGCTGCTGCGGCTGTTATCTGCATTACGGTCGGAATTTCTTTGGCACTTGGGGATAAAAACAACAGCATTTCGGTTGAAGCAGAGTCTGCTGCAGTAACAGAAACTGCTGCATCGGAAACAACCCAGACTGCTTTATCGGAAATAACGGAGGTATCGGAAACAGAACAGACGACCTCACAAAGCGAGCCATACACCAGGGTCAGAATACCGTACGTGGTCGGGAAACAGATCTCGGAAGCCACAAAGATCCTTGAAAACAAGGATATTAAATATATCGTTAAGGAAGTCGAAAGCACCGATATTCCCACGGGATATGTTGTTTCATTATCAAAAAAAGAAGGCTCCCTCTGCGACAGCAATGATATCATTATCGTTTATAAAAACGCTCTGGAGGTCATAGATATTCCGGATATTAGTTTTATGGGCGAGCAGGAAGCTATAAATACACTTACCTCACTCGGTTTAAAATATGAGATAAGATATTATAATGATATGCGACTTAACCATAAAACAGTAACAGGATATGATGAGTATAATAAATATGTGGAAAAAGGAGGCACTGTTCATCTGACTGTCGCTACTCATGATGATCTGTTCGATCCTTCTGCGGTCGACAAGATAAATATCAACAGTTATCGTCCAAAGCTGCAGAAGGGTTATCCCGATGTATGCAAAATTGAGAAGGTTAAGTCGAGGTTCAAAAAAGACCTTGATAATTATAAGGCTGATATAACTAATGGAAAGTATAATTACTGGTCTGAACCCAATGAACGCAGTTCTGACAATACACTTCTTGATATTGCCGAAGTCCTTGGATGTGCCGATGCAGAGCCTGAATTCTGTTATATTGCCGATGATTTTAATAATGACGGAAGAGATGAATATTATCTCTTTGCTATGCTGCCTTCTGAGATTCCTATAGAATTTACATATAATGATAGTTCCGGAGCACAGGTAGATATGGGTCCCAGGGATGCGTATGTTGTGCTGATGAATATGTACTATGTAAGTTCTTCCGGTATGGTAACGCTTATGAACAACAGCGAAACATATTTTGAACGTCACGGCACGGAAAGCATAGATCCTTATAAAGATCTTGAAAATTGTTTTACAATAATTGATTACGGTGAATATAAGCATTTACATTGTTTATTTGAATGTTATGAAATAAAGCTGAGTTTTCTGGTAAATGAAAGGAGCTTTTTTAGAATTAATGGAATACGCTTTGATGAAGCAAGCAAACGATTTGTTGGAATAGACGATACAGAAGAAAAATATGTGTATCTTCAGTGGGACGGCAATGAATACATTGTTCTGATATTTTATAATGGTCATTCTTATGGCAATTCAGATATTTACTATGGCGGAAGGCTTTCCTGGAGATCATATATAGAATGGAAAAAAAGCTAATAAAAAAGGTGGGATAAAATGCTCAGATCATCATACATCTGCGAAACGGGAGGACGGGATCATAACGAGGATTCCGTGCTTATTAAGCAAGAAAATAATATCCTCATAGCTGCCGTAGCCGACGGGCTTGGAAGCCACGGCGGCGGAAAGGAAGCCTCGGAGGCTGTTGTAAAGACCTTCTCCGATGAAGCCGATATTCTGGGAAAAATGACACCAGGGGAAATTGAGAAGGTTTTTGCTGACGCCAATAAAAACGTTATCGGTATGCAGACTAAGGAAACCGAAATGAAAAGCACCGCCGTTGTGCTTGTTTACAATACCCGAAAAAAAACATTTATCTGGTCACACGTCGGGGATTCAAGGCTATATCATTTCAGAAACGGCAAGCTTTTGCACTACACCCTTGACCACAGCGTACCGCAGATGAAGGTTTCGATGGGCGAAATAACATACGAACAGATACGCTCCGACCCCGACAGAAACAGGCTTCTTCGTGCCGTGGGCGGCAGTGCGGATAAGATAGTTCCCGTTGTCAGCAGCACATATAAAAGGAAGCTATTTTTTGAAAAAAATGCTTTTCTCCTTTGTTCAGACGGTTTCTGGGAGTATGTCCTTGAAAGTGAAATGGCTGAAACCCTCCGACAGGCTTGTGACCCTCAGGACTGGTTAGCTAAAATGAAGGAAATACTCAAAAGCCGTGCAAAGGATACCAATGATAATTTTTCTGCTGTGGCAGTTATGGAATAGCTAAAAAAACGCCCCTTTCGTCGGGGCGTCAGTTTTCGAAAAAGTCATAGTATTGTGTCGAACAAAAAAATCTTTGCAGTATTTGGCTTCAATACTAACGTTACCGAGCCACAAAACAATAGAATGTCTGCAATCTCGCCAACGAGTTGGCTTCAGCGACACGCTGACGCCCCTATCGTCGGGGCGTTTTTTATGTATAATATGCTCATTCAAATTTCTTAAGGATACCTTCAAGCACCGTAACAGCACTCATTATAAGCTTAGGGCAGATCTCTCTGAACAGATTTTTCTCCTTGATGCAAGCCATTTCCTCCGGGATAGTAAGGTCATATCCCAACAGCTCACGGCAAACGATAGACTTATTTGCTTCCCTGAAACGCTTTGTAAATTCAAAGGAAATATTATTCGCCTTTGATTTCTGCTTATTGTCACCGGGCTGATAGTGACCGTATTTCAAGCCTATTACCATCAGCGCTCCCGATACTGCGCCGCACATCTCGCCGTTTCTTGCACCTCCGCCGAATGAAGACGCAAGCTTCAGTGCCAACTCCTCGTCTACACCCAGCTCCGATGCAAATGCGGCAAATACCGATTGTGCACAGTTGAAGCCTTTTGAAAAAATATCCAATGCTTTTTCTGTTTTTGTCATGACAGATCATCCTTCCTGTTGTTTTCTTTCAAATACTGCACTGTATATCTATTATTATACTCATATTCGGAAATTCGTCAATATTATCCAAATAATTGACAAATACTGTCATAGTAAAATGGTTCTGACAGACAATCGTTACGTCCAAAAAAAATGTTGGAGCAAAAAAATGAATAAGCAGGACTTGATAAACCAATTCAGAAAAATCGGAATAACCGAAGGAACAGCACTTGAAGTTCACAGCTCACTCAGCAGCTTCGGCTCTATTGACAAAAGAGCAATTAAATATTA
>CAMAIG010000177.1 GCA_945835085.1 uncultured Ruminococcus sp.
CTATCGGAGGGTTTTGGCATTATAATCTGTGCTGCGGGTATGGCTGCTCACCTTGCAGGAGTTATTGCAGGTCATACTACTCTGCCCGTTATCGGAATACCTATAAAGTCGTCCTTTGACGGTCTTGATGCGCTTCTTGCAACTGTTCAGATGCCCTCGGGCATACCTGTTGCCACGGTTGCGGTGAACGGTGCTAAAAATGCCGCTGTTCTTGCTGTTCAGATGCTGGCACTTTCCGATGACGAGCTTGCCGCAAAGCTTGAAAAATCAAAGCAGGATATGATAGACGGCGTGATCGCCAAGAACGAAAAGCTTCAGAAAATAGTGGACGAGCTATAATAGTTTGTCTTAAAATACAGGAAATATTTTTAGGAGGAAATTACTATGGAAAACATTGTTAAGCAGGAGCAGCTCTACGAGGGCAAGGCTAAGAAGGTTTATGCAACCAATAACCCCGACTACGTTATCGTTGACTACAAGGACGACGCTACCGCTTTCAACGGCGAAAAGAAGGGCACTATCCGCGGCAAGGGCGTTGTTAACAACAAGATGACTAACTATATGTTCGGTCTTCTTGAAAAGGAAGGTATCCCTACTCACCTTGTTGAGGAGATCAGCGACAGAGAAACTATCGTTAAGAAGGTCGAGATCGTTCCCCTTGAGGTAATCGTAAGAAACGTTGCTGCAGGAAGCTTCTCCAAGAAGCTTGGCATTGCCGAGGGCACTCCTCTCAAGCAGCCTACCCTTGAATTCAGCTACAAGAATGACGACCTGGGCGATCCCTTCATCAACAGCTATTACGCTCTTGGTCTGGGTCTTGCTACTCAGGAGGAGATCGACACTATCTCCAAGTATGCTTTTGCTGTAAACAGCTTCATGCTCAAGTTCTTCAAGGAGCATAATATCGACCTTATCGACTTTAAGATAGAGTTTGGAAGATTCCACGGTCAGATACTTCTTGCCGATGAGATCTCTCCCGATACCTGCCGTTTCTGGGACAGCACAACTCATGAAAAGCTTGACAAGGACCGTTTCCGCAGAGATATGGGCGGCGTAGAGGAAGCTTATCAGGAAATGATGAAGCGCATTTTCGGTGAGTGATCTATGGGCGGCTTTTTCGGAGCAGTTTCCCATAATGACTGCATAAGCGATGTTTTTTTCGGTACCGATTATCATTCACATCTTGGAACAAGACGAGGAGGAATGACTGCATACTGCGATGAGCTTGGTTTCCAGAGAAGCATTCACAGCATTGAGAATTCTCCTTTCCGTACAAAGTTCGAGGGAGATATCTCCAATATGCGGGGCAAGCTCTGCATTGGCTCAATAAGCGATACAGACCCTCAGCCTATCCTTCTGCGTTCAAAGCTTGGCATTTATGCTGTCTGCAATATCGGTATCATCAACAATGCCGAAAGCCTCAGGAACGAGATCCTTGACAGCTGTTCTGCAAGCTTTGAAACCATGAGCAGCGGCAAGGTAAATTCCAGCGCACTTATCGGCTCACTTATCTCACAGAAGGATTCCTTTGTTGAGGGCATCAGATATGCTCAGGAGAAGATAGACGGCACAATGTCCCTGCTTATCCTTACAAAGGACGGCATTATTGCGGCAAGAGATGCTAAGGGCAGACTTCCTATAGTTATCGGAAAAAGAAGCGACGGCTTCTGTGTTTCTTTTGAGTCCTTTGCATTCCAGAAGCTGGGCTACGAGATATACCGTGAGCTGCTTCCCGGTGAGATAGTAAAGCTTACCTCGGATTCCTGCGAGGTGCTGTCGGAGGGTCATGCGGATATGAAGATCTGCACCTTCCTCTGGACCTATTACGGATATCCCAACTCAATTTATGAGGGTGTTACCGTTGAAACCATGAGAACACGCAACGGCGAGATCATGGCTGAAACGGATATCAAGGAGGGAACACTTCCCGATGTTGACTACATCTGCGGCGTTCCCGATTCGGGTATTCCCCATGCTATCGGCTATTCCAACCGAAGCGGCATACCCTTTGCAAGACCATTCATCAAATATACGCCTACATGGCCGAGAAGCTTTATGCCTCAGAACCAGAATCTGAGAAATCAGGTTGCAAAGATGAAGCTTATCCCTGTGCATGAGCTTATCGAGGGCAAGAAGCTGCTTTTCGTTGACGACAGTATCGTCCGTGGCACTCAGATGCGTGAAACCGTTGAATTTCTTTACGCTAACGGCGCTAAAGAGGTTCATATGCGTTCAGCCTGCCCGCCCATCATGTATGGCTGCAAATATCTTAATTTCTCGAGAAGTACATCAGAGCTTGACTTGATCGCTCGTAAGATAATCGACGAGCTTGAGGGGACAGAAGGAGTAAAATATATCGAAGAATACAGCGATAGAAACACAGAACGAGGAAAGAAGCTCAGATCGGAGATTTGTGCCCGCCTCAGACTGACCTCTCTTGAATTCCAGTCGCTTGAAGGTACTGTAAAAGCAGTCGGTAGACCTTCCTGTGATCTGTGCAGCTATTGCTGGAACGGAAAGGAATGAGTTGATTGCTTAAGGGGATTCACGAAGAGTGCGGCGTTTTCGGTATTTACAGCTCCGGGGAAACCGATGTGGCAATGCAGACCTATGTGGGACTTTATGCATTGCAGCACAGAGGTCAGGAGTCCTGCGGAATAGTCGTAAATGACTCAGGCGTTTTTAGCTATTATAAGGATCTGGGACTTGTCCATGAGGTTTTCAATAAGGACAGGCTTCACCAGCTTGGCGAGGGCAATATTGCCATCGGCCATGTAAGATATTCCACAACGGGCAATTCCAACCGCTCAAACGCACAGCCATTGGTGGTGCGTCATGTAAAGGGACCTATGGCTATCGCTCACAACGGAAATCTTACAAATGCCTATGAGCTGAGGACCGAATTTGAACTGAAGGGTGCTATTTTTCACAGCACCAATGACACCGAAGTAATCTCATATGCAATAACAGAACAGCGGCTTGTTTGCTCGTCTATCGAGGAAGCGGTTGCAAATACAATGAAAAAAATCAAGGGCGCTTATTCTCTGGTGGTAATGTCGCCTCAGAAGCTTATTGCCGCAAGAGATCCCGTGGGCTTTCGACCTTTGTCTGTAGGACGGCTGGGAGATTCCTATGTGGTAGCTTCGGAAACCTGTGCTTTTGACAGCATCGGCGCTGAATTTATCAGAGATGTCCGCCCCGGCGAGATAATTGTTATTGATGAGAACGGTATGCGTTCCATTGAAACAAATCTCGGCGATAAGCCCCATCTTTGCGTGTTTGAATATGTATATTTTGCCCGTCCCGACTCGGTGATAGAAGGCTCAAGCGTTCATCACGCAAGGCTCAAGGCAGGTGAATACCTCTGGAAGGAGCATCCTGTGGAGGCAGATGTTGTCATAGGCGTTCCCGACAGCGGACTTGACGCTGCACTGGGCTTTGCCAATGCGTCGGGCATACCCTACGGCGTGGGCTTTATCAAGAACAGATATGTGGGAAGGACATTTATCCAGCCCAATCAGACCGAGCGTACAAATTCCGTTAAGATAAAGCTTAATGTTATAAAGGAAACGGTCAAGGACAAGAGAGTGGTACTTATAGACGACAGCATCGTCAGAGGCACCACCTCCCAAAGAATAGTAAATCTTATCCGTGAGGCGGGAGCAAAGGAGATCCATGTCCGTATCTCATGTCCTCCGTTTATTAATCCATGCTATTTTGGAACGGATATCGACAGCAAGGAAAATCTCATTGCCTGCCGCATGACCATTCCCGAGATATGCAGGGAGATAGGTGCGGATACGCTGGGCTATCTCAGTGTGGAGTCGGTGAACAAGCTGGCTGAGAATTCAGACTGCTATTTCTGTAACGGCTGCTTTACGGGAGAATATCCCGCACCCGTTCCTAAGGAGATACCCAAGGATAAATTTGAATTTAAAATTAAAAAAACCGACAGGTAGTTCTGACAGACTGCGAAATACCGCGGTGAAAGGAAATGATTGAAACAATGAAAAGTTTTTCTGAAAGCTACAAGGAGGCAGGCGTTGACGTAACTGCCGGCTACAAGGCTGTAGAGCTTATGAAGGCTCACGTTGCAAAGACCATGACAAGCGGAGTGCTTTCCGGTATCGGCGGATTCGGCGGACTGTTTGAGCTTGATATGACAGGAATAAGCAAGCCTGTTCTCGTTTCGGGAACAGACGGCGTGGGAACCAAGATAAAGATAGCATTTCTTCTCGATAAGCACGACACCGTGGGAATTGACTGCGTGGCAATGTGCGTAAACGACGTTATCTGCTGCGGTGCAAAGCCCCAGTTCTTCCTTGATTATATCGCCTGCGGAAAGAATTATCCCGAAAAGATCGCACAGATCGTGTCGGGCGTTGCAGAGGGCTGCGTTCAGGCAGAATGTGCCCTTATCGGCGGCGAAACAGCAGAGCATCCCGGTCTTATGCCCGAGGACGAGTATGACCTTGCAGGCTTCACAGTAGGCGTTGTTGACAAGGATAAGATACTTGACCCCTCCACACAGAAGCCCGGAGATGTGATGATAGCCATCAAGTCCAGCGGCGTTCATTCCAACGGCTTTTCCCTTGTAA
>CAMAIG010000178.1 GCA_945835085.1 uncultured Ruminococcus sp.
CACCTACACGGAGTAAAGATATACCGTGCCATGAACACAGTCATATTCGACAGCGAATGTGAGGAATTTGCAGATGAGGTCAGATTTTCGGCACAAATAGGCATCGACGGGCTTATCATACAGGATATGGGCGCTGCCGCAATAGCAAGGGAGATAGCTCCCCAAATGCCCCGTCACGCCTCCACCCAGCTCACGGTCCATACACCTCTGGGAGCAGAGGAAGCGGCAAAGGCAGGCTTTTGCAGAGTCGTGCCCGCAAGAGAGCTTTCCCTTGAGGAGATAAGAAGGATATGCGAAACAGGCGTTGAAACCGAGGTATTTGTCCACGGAGCACAGTGTATGTGCCTGTCGGGGCAGTGCTATATGAGCGCCCTTATCGGCTCACGAAGCGCAAACCGAGGACAGTGCGCCCAGGCGTGCAGACTGCCCTTTTCGGGATACGGCAGAAAAAATGACAGCAGACACGATCTTTCCCTGAAGGATATGTCCCTTGTAAAGCACACCCAAAGCCTTATTGAAGCAGGTGCCGCCTCCTTCAAGATAGAGGGAAGAATGAAGCGCCCCGAATACACAGCGGCAGCCGTTACGGCTCTGAGAAATGCCGCAGATGGCGTTCCTCTTGAAAGGGATATGCAGCTGCTTGAAGCGATATTTTCCCGAAGCGGCTTTACCGACGGATATCTCACGGGGAAAACAGGTGCGGAAATGTTCGGTTTCCGCCGCAAGGAGGACGTTGTTGCCGCCGAGGGCGTGATATCCGAGCTTGCCGCTCTTTATAAAACGGAGAAAAAGATCGGCAGCCTGAGCTTTAGCTTTGCGGCAAGGGAAAATGAACCGTCGCATCTCACATTTTCCACCGAAAATGTAAACGGCGAGATCGTGGGAAATATCCCCGAAGCCGCAAGAAACCGTCCCATGACCGAAGCAGATGTTATAAAGCAGCTTTCAAAGCTGGGAGATACTCCCTTCACACTGGGAAGCATTGACTGCGATATAAGCGGAAATATTATGCTCCCCGCCTCCGAGTTAAACAGGATGCGAAGAGAAGCAGCAAGCCTTGCCGCAGAGCTTGAAACCCGCCGCAATACACCTGTTTACACCGTAAACAAAAACCCTCCCCTGCCCGTTAAGTCAAGGAAAGCCACAAAGCCAATAAGCTTCAGGATCATCTCCGACAGGCTTGAAAATGTTAAGGGGCTGTGCAATCGGGCAGAGCTTATAATCCTCCCCATAAAGGAATGTGAAAGGCTCGATGCCGACTCAGGGCTTATTCCCAAAACAGCCGTAAGCCTTCCCGTCCTCGTTTCCGATGAGGAACGGCTTCTTAACAGGGTAAAGGCACTTCACGAGAAAGGCTTTTCCCATTTCATCTCAGAAAATTTCACCCATACAGGAGTGCTGAAAAAGCTTGACGGAATAAGCATTCACGGGGGCACGGGAATGAACATCACAAATTCATATGCTCTCAGAGAGCTTGAAAAAATGGGCTTTGAGGATACGCTCCTTTCCTTTGAGCTGAGGTCCTCACAGATATCCGCACTGAAAAAGCCCATACCCACAGGAATATTTGCATACGGACGTCTGCCCCTGATGACGGTGAAGAACTGCCCCATAAAAGCATCGGCAGGCTGCGGAAAATGCACTCACAGCATAACCGACCGCACAGGAAGAAACTTCCCCGTAAAATGCACCGAGGGCTATGCAAGGATATATAACTGCGACGTCCTCGAAACCTCCGACAGGCTTGACAGCTTTTCGGGGATAAGCTTTGCTGTGCTTGATATGAGCGGGCTTGACAAAACAGAAGCAGAAGCGGTTTTCGGGAGATATGAGCGTCATGGAAAGCCCGAGGGCAGCTTTACAAGAGGGCTGTACAGCAGAGGAGTTTTATAATGACAAAGGATTTTAAAAAGACCATTGCATTTCTTTTTTTCCTGCTTGCGGGAATAGTTATAGGAACAGTCATCGGAAGGCTTTGCGCAGGCATATCATTTCTTGACTGGCTCTCATATACGATGTCGGTGGGAATAGACACAGGCTCGCCCATGGTGCTGGATCTTATCGTGTTCAAGCTGGCATTCGGGTTCACATTATCGGTGAATACCGCCCAGATACTATGCGTAATAATCGCCCTTGTGGTATATAATAAGACCTGCAAGGGACTGTGATCTCTTTTAAAATTTAATTAAGGCGGTGAACGCAATGAACGGTGCAGCCGAAAAGCTCCGTTTTATATTGCTTCTGGCAGCAACGCTCCTTGTAATGTCGCTGGGAGCGCTGCAGCTGATGAAAATACAGCTTGTTGACGGCAGCAGCTATCTTGCCGTTTCCCAAAGCTCCAACTCTGCACAGCAGGTAATAAACGCTCCCCGAGGGGAGATAGTTGATTCGCAGGGAGAATATATCATCAGCAATAAATCAGGCTTCAATGCAGTGGCGGAAAAGGCATTTTTTCCCGCAGACGACGAAGCCGCCAACAGAATAATACTTACAGTCGCAAGGGTGCTTGATGAAGAAGACGCTTCACGGGAGGACGCACTTCCCATAACCTTTACCGAGCCTTTTGAATTTATCCCCGACAGAGAGGGAGATATCGCAAGGCTCCGCAAAAACATCGGCGTACAGGTCTATGCCACAGCCGAGGACTGCATCACCGCAATGGAAATGCGCTACGGCATAAGCGAAAGCTACTCCGAGGAGGAAAAGCGCATTATCGCAGGAGTGAGATATACCATGCTGCTCCGTGATTTTTCCGTGTCAAACAGATTTACCTTTGCGGAGGATATCCCCATGAGCGCAGTGGTAAGGCTAAAGGAGCTTTCCTTTGAGCTTGACGGCGTGGATATTTCGGAGGAAGCCGTCAGAGTTACGAATATGGGCGATGTTGTCCCCCATCTTATCGGAACGGTAGGACCCATATCGGCGGAGGAATATGCGGAGCTTAAAGCTTCGGGCTATGCTCTGAACGATTCTCTTGGCAAGGGCGGCATTGAAAAGGCAATGGAGGACACCCTGAGAGGGCACAAGGGCACAAGAACTATCGAAATACTTGACGGACTTGTTATAAACGACGAGATAACCGAAGAGGCAGTGCCGGGAAATACGATCAAGCTGACCATTGACAGCAATTATCAGCGCAAGGTCCAGCAGATACTTGAAAACCATATTTACTGGCTCCAGAATCAGGAATCCTCAGCAGCAAAGGGCACCGATGCAAACGCAGGCGCCTTAGTGGTGCTTGATGTAAAAACAGGCGCTCTCCTTGCAGCGGCAACATACCCCACATACGATCTTTTAGATTATATAAACGACTATTCCGCAGTTGCAAACGGGGACAATGCACCTCTTACAAACCGTGCCACCAGCGGACTTTACCGCCCCGGCTCCACCTTCAAAACTGTAACGGCGACCGCCGCACTGAACGAGGGCATCATCACCGCCACAGACGAGATAGACTGCCGGAAGTATTATACCTACTGGGAGGACTGGAAGCCCTATCCCGAATGTACGGGGCTTCACGGCAGGCTCAATGTCATAGAAGCTCTCCGTGAATCCTGCAACATCTTTTTCTATGATGTGGGAAGAATAATGGGCATTGACCGTATAGCAAGCTATGCGTCCCTTTACGGTCTTGGGGAGGAAATGGGTCTTGAGATAGGCAGGGGCGTTAAAAAGGGATATATCGCAACCCCCGAAAAATTTGAGGAAATGCGCTGGACATGGCAGGCAGGAAATGTTATCCAGGCGGCGATAGGTCAGTCGGATACCTATGTAACACCCCTCCAGATGGCAGCCCAGGCAATGACCATTGCAAATCACGGAACAAGATATCAGACCTATATGGTCGACAGTATCTATACCTACAACATGAACGAGCTTGTTTCAAAGACAGAGCCTGTAACAGCGGCAGTTATCCCCGACAAAACAGGCACCACCTTTGACTCCGTAATTGAGGGAATGAAGCAGGCAGCAGCCTTTGAGCCGTATTATTATCCCGCACTGAAGGATTATTACACCGAAAGCTATCTGCTTACGGATCTTCCTCAGGCAGCAGCGATAAAAACAGGTACTCCCCAGATGCGTTCCAAGGAGGACACAGGCTCGGCATTTATCGGCTTTTATCCTGCCGATGACCCCCAGATAGCCTTTTCGGGATTTGTGGAGCACGGCGAATATTCAAAGCTCATGATAAAGGATATTATCAGCGCATATTATGACAAAAACTATGTAATAGAGCCGCTTGACGAAGCTTCCTCCGTCAGCGGCTCGGAATCCGATGATGATGATATTGAAGAATAACAGCTCAGTCAAGCTCTGCGGAATTTAACATCTCCATAAATTCGGGGTAATATTCATCAAAAAGCCCCTCATCTGCCTCAAAGGAAATGAGAGTCTGATAAGTACCGTGCCAGAAATACCACATTTCCATGACAGTATCATCATTTGGCTTCATTTTGATGCACACGCCCTTGTTTCCGCCAATGTCGATATCCCTGCAGCTGATAAACTCGGCTTTTTCGTCCTGTGCCACGGCAGCTTCAAACTCTGCAC
>CAMAIG010000179.1 GCA_945835085.1 uncultured Ruminococcus sp.
AAAAATATGATTTACATATGAAGGTTGAACGCTATATTTCCGAACAAACAGATATGCCCGAAACCGATAAAAAATTTATTCGGGAATAATATTTTCAGTTTGGGTTATGGGGCAGTATTTATCAGAATAAAGCGGCGGAACGCCAAAAATTCATATGAAAGGGAGAATTATCATGTCAAAACGCTATGAAAGACTTATGAAATGCTATGAATGCTTCAAGGCAAAGGTGGATTTCACTCCAAAGGTGGCACTTATCCTTGGCTCGGGTCTTGGAGATTATGCCGACGGCATAGATATCAGAGCCACTCTCGATTACAATGAAATTGAGGGCTTTCCCGTTTCCACCGTTCTCGGTCACAAGGGAAGGTTTGTTTTCGGATATGTAGGCGAGGTGCCTGTTGTTATCATGCAGGGACGAGTTCACTATTACGAGGGCTATCCCATGGAGGACGTTGTGCTGCCCACTCGCCTGATGAAGCTTATGGGTGCTGAGGTGCTTTTCGTTACCAATGCGGCAGGAGGAGTTAACTGGCATTTTGAATGCGGCGATTTCATGCTGATAAACGACCAGATTTGCATGGCTCCATCTCCGCTTATAGGCGAGAATCTGGAGGAGCTGGGTCCCCGCTTCCCAGATATGAGCGAGATATACAGCAAGCGCCTGAGAAATGAGGTCAAGAAGGCTGCCAGAAGCCTTGATATCCCTCTCAGAGAAGGCGTATATATCCAGCTGACAGGCCCTCAGTATGAATCTCCCTCGGAGGTAAGAATGGTAAGGACTCTGGGCGCCGATGCTGTGGGAATGTCCACAGCCTGCGAAGCCATTGCGGCACGTCACATGGGCATGGAGGTAGTCGGCATATCATGCATATCAAATCTTGCCTGCGGAGTTTCAAGCAAGCCCCTTTCCCATGCAGAGGTACAGGAAACCGCCGACAGAGTGGCTCCGCTTTTCAAAAAGCTTATAACCGGATCGCTTAAAAACATTTATGAGGAAATAAAATGAGCAAAAAAAATCTGCCCCCAAGCGTCAGGCTCCTTGATGACCCCGTAAGAGTGGAGATAATAGATCAGAGAAAGCTCCCCAGGGAATTAAAGCTCCTTACCCTTACCGCTCCTGCGGATTTTTACGGTGCAATATACACTCTTGCGGTAAGAGGCGCTCCCGCTATCGGCATATGTGCGGCTTACGGAATGTATGTGAGCGCCTGTGACCGTTACATGGAAAACCCCCGCATTTCTGCGGAGGAGCTGAAAAAATTCATAAAAGAAACGGGAGAATATCTCATATCCTCCCGTCCCACGGCTGTTAATCTTTCAAAGGGCGTAAATGCCGTTAAAAGCGCTGCTTTCGGGGAGGATATCCCCGCAATGCTCGGAAATATGAGGAAAGCCGCCGAGGATTTTCACAAGGCGGATATTGCCATGTGCACCGCCATTTCCGAATACGGACTTACTCTCATTAAGGACGGCGACGGCATACTTACCCACTGCAATGCAGGCGCTCTTGCCACATCGGTTTACGGAACGGGTCTGGGACCCATTGTTATGGGCTGCGAAAGAGGAATGAAGCTTCGTGCCTATGTTGATGAAACACGTCCCCTTCTCCAGGGAGCAAGGCTCACTGCTCTTGAACTTATGAATGCAGGGGCTGATGTGCATCTCATATGCGACAACATGGCAGCCTATGTAATGAGCAGGGGGCTTGTTAACGCTGTTTTCACGGGCTGCGACAGGGTTGCGGTAAACGGTGACGCTGCAAATAAAATAGGCACCCTGGGAGCTGCCGTCCTTGCAAAGCATTTTGGCATTCCCATGTATATCTTCTGCCCCTCCTCAACCATTGATTTTGAATGCAAAAGCGGCAGAGATATCAGGATAGAGGAACGTCCCCATTCGGAGATAACGGGGCTTTATTTCAAGGAGCAGATTGCACCCGAGGGTGTGAAATGCCTTAATCCCGCCTTTGACGTTACTCCCAATGAGCTTATCACAGCCATTGTCACGGAAAATGGCATATGCCGCCCGCCCTTTTCCGAGAGCCTTTATAAGCTTTTCGGCAAATAATTTCTCCTATCTGCTTTCGTCAATATTAATGTTAAGCTTATCCCTTAATTCCATAAGCTCGTCGTAATGCTTATAGAAGGAATAATATGCACCGCAGAAATGCTGGATATCATCTATCCTTATCCTGAATCCGTCATGCCTTACAAAGAATGAGCCGACTATTGCACAGGGGAATTTAAGATACATCACATATTCGGGATAGCCGTAGCCGTTAAGCATATAATGGGCACGGTGGAATATGGTTTCCACAAAAAAACCAAGGTCGAATTTTTCCAGATATTTTACCTTATGACCGCCGTCAATTATCCTTTTGTAGGTTTCAAAGGTTACGGTGAGCAGCTCCAGATAGGTGTGGTAGGTAGTGGGCTGATCGTGTATTCTTCTGAGATTGCGCTGAGCGTTTCTCAGGGCAAATTCAAAATACTTTTCCTCAGGCAGATGCATGGTCAGCTCGTTCATTGCATAAGCTATCCAGTGGTCACGATAGCGTGTGTAATCCTCGGCAATAAAGCGGTCAGCAGCAAGCTTTGCCGCATTGAGCCAACGCTTTTCCTTTGTAAGACTGTAAAGCCTGCAAAGAGCGAATGCCGCCTCGCCGTCATAATAGACCGTTCTGAACTTCTCCTTGGGGGTAAAGCCCGGGTAATTCAGCACATGATAAAATTCGCCGTTTGCGGTGTTAAACAATTCAAGAATGCCGTTTCCAAGCTCCTTGCAGAGCTTTTTGTATTTATCCGAGCCTGTCTGCTTCATATATTCGGTCAGCAGTATCACCGCCACCGCATTTCCGCCAAGCTTTATCTCATTGGCGTTTCTGTCGGGATAATAGGCGGTGTTTTCTTCTGTTGAGGGCTTCTTGTAGCGGTATACCATATTATTTATCATGTAAGTGATGGCATTTTCCGCCTGACCGAGAGTGTATTTGTCGCCTGTGAGCTTATAGGCGCAGATAAGGCTCCATATGGACGAGGCGTGGCGCAGGGCATTATATCCCGGAATAAGCTTGTGATATACGGGATAGAAGCCGTAATCGAATTTACCGTCGGGATATATCTGCATGGCAAGATAATCCGAGGAGCTTGTTATAACTTCAAGGGCGATATCCTTCGTAACATAGGGGATAATTCTTCTTCCGCAGTTATTGCCGCCCGAATAGAGAGTAAAAAGCCGATCCTCTTCGTCGCTGAAAAAGCTCAGGCATTCAAATACTATAAGCTCACTTGGAAGTGAGAGGAGCGTTTTTTTGCAGTTCGGGGAGAGATATTTATTCACTGCCGCAAGCTCAATGGTCTGCTTTTTGTAGGAAATGATCTTATTGCAGTTTATCTCGGCTTCGAGAACGGCAGTCTGCAGCTCCTCGTCAAAGGCAAGACCCTTTCTGAAAAACTCGTTATAATTGCCCCGGACTTCCTTAATTACATCATCAAGGGGGACCTTTCGGGAGCTTTTCATGATATCCGCCTTTATCCAGCAGCAGTTGTATGAATTTGTGTTGATGAATTTCAGCGCAATTTTTTTTGCCCCTTCCCAGGCATCGGAAAGAGCTTCGGCAGAGCATCTGAATACATGGGCACGCTCCTCCGAATCGGTAACAGAGAAAAACACCGTGAAAAGTTTTCTTCCCCCCGTTTTTGCAAGCTCGGGGCTTATTTCATTGGCAAGGCTGTCAATGTTTTTTTCGGCAAAGATGTAACTATAAAGCTTTGCTATCTTTTTTTCGGCAGCTATGGCAAAATCAGACATAAATATCACCGGCCTTTTGAAAAAAATTGTGTAGTCTTTTGAAAAAATTATACCACAAAGAGGTGCATTTCGTCAAGAGTGTGCTTACAAATGGCTATAATACGCCGTTTGGAAATTTTTTGAAAAAATCGGAATTTTTTTCAAAAAAAACTAAAGTATTTTTTCCTCATGCCGATATATATATCAGAACGGAGGGAAAGGACTCCCGAAACCGTTAGTCCCGAGGCGGATCCGAATTGCGCAATAAGACGAGCACGGGGCGAAAAAAATTAATCATATTAAATACATGGAGGTATTATTATGGTAGTACAGCATAACATTCCCGCAATGAACGCGAACAGGTATTTTAACGTTAACAACTCCGGTCTTTCCAAGTCCCTTGAAAAGCTTTCTTCCGGTTATGCGATCAACCGTGCAGGCGATAACGCAGCAGGCCTCGCAGTTTCCGAAAAGATGAGATCTCAGATCGCAGGTCTGACCCAGGGCGTTAAGAACGCACAGGACGGCATCTCAATGATCCAGACCTACGAAGGTGCGCTCGATGAGACCGACAAGATCCTTCAGAGAATGAAGACTCTTGCTACTCAGTCCGCTAACGGCACATACCAGAACGAAGTTGACCGTGAAGCTATCCAGCTCGAATTCGACCAGCTCAACGACGAACTCGACCAGATCGCTGATACAGACTTCAACGGCGTTGTAATGCTCAACGGCGGTCAGATGGCTGACGGCACAAAGGCT
>CAMAIG010000180.1 GCA_945835085.1 uncultured Ruminococcus sp.
CCGTCAGAAAAGACAGGCGATGAAAAAATGACCCCTCTTGATAAGCTAAGGCTGCTTTTTGGAAAGCTGTTTATATTCCCCATAAGATTATATCAGAAATTCATATCCCCATGCTTTCCCAGAAGATGCAGATATTATCCCACCTGCTCTGCATATGCCGTAACGGCAATAAAAAAGCACGGAGCGGTAAAGGGCATAATACTCGGCTCATACAGGCTGTTAAGGTGCAATCCCTTTTCAAAGGGCGGCATAGATTACGTTCCGGACAAATTTGACCTTTTGTACCGGAGAAAAATGAGAAAATGAAAATAACGTTTCAAAAGCGTTGATATAAAAACGATCCTGCAAGCAATGGAGGAATATTAAAGAAAATGAATTTTATCTCCCATCTGTTAGGCATACCTCTTGGTCTGCTGATGTGGGCTATTTTTTCCGTGATAAAGAATTACGGTGTAGCCATCGCAGTATTTACACTTGTTATCAGACTTATACTTGTGCCTATATCCGTTTCCCAGCAAAAATCAACAGCTTCAATAGCGGCTATCCAGCCAAAGCTCGATAAGCTCAAGAAGCAGTACGCAAATAATCCGAATAAGATGCAGGAAGAGCAGATGAAGCTCTATCAGGAGGAGAATATCAATCCTATGGCTTCATGCCTGCCCATGCTGTTCCAGCTTATTTTCCTGTACGGCGTGTTTGACGTTGTATATCGTCCTCTCACACACGTTCTTAGGATAGGCAGCGAAACAATAACAGCACTTACCGAAGCAGCAGCGCCTCTTTTTGAGGGAAATTCCTATTTCAATTCAAGACCCGAGCTTTATATACTCCAGGCAGTAAATGAACATCCCGAGGCTTTTTCGGGGATAGGTATATCTCAGGATATCCTTGCAAAGGTAATAGATTTCAGCCAGAATAATAAGCTTTTCGGAGTTATAGACCTTGGCGCAATACCCGATGTTGTTTTCCAGACAAATATATCTCAGTGGACTCCCGCATTATGGGGACTTTTCCTTATCCCTATCGCAACAGGCGTTATCCAGCTTGCAATGACAATTTACAGCACATACAAGCAGAAGAAGCTCAATCCCGAAGCATCGAGCCAGATGGGCGGCATGAATATCATGCTTTACGGAATGTCAATATTCTTCATTTATATCACATTCAAATCCCCCGCAGGACTCGGTTTCTACTGGATATGCTCCTCTCTCGTAGGATTTCTGCAGACATTTATCCTCAACAAGATATATACTCCCGAATACGTTGCGAAGCTTATTGAAAAGGATAAGCTCAAGAATAAGAATAAAAAGCGCTCGGCATTCATGGAAAAATACAACGAAATGCTCCAAGAGCAGCTCAAGCAGAATGGAAATGCAGGTTCACGTCCTTCTCCAAATGTAAGGAGAGATAGTGAAACCGGTGAAGATATAAAGCTTTCCAAGTCACAGATGAAGGATTACGAAAGAAAGATAATCGCAGAAGCACGCCGCAGACAGGCTGAAAAATACGGTGATGAGTACAGTGAAGATGATTGATTATCTAATTGAAAGGAAGTAGCAGCATGAAAGAAAGATTTACAGCCAACACTGTTGAAGAAGCAAAGGCACTGGCAGCGCAGAAATTCGGAGTAAGCGCAGAAAAGATCACATTCTCGGTAATTGAAGAGGAAAAGAAGGGTTTCCTTGGTTTCGGCAAGTCCGACGCTATCATTGAGGCAGAGTATGAGCCTTCAAAGGCAGAGATCGCAGCAGATTATGTAAAGAGCATACTTAAATGCATGGATATTGACGCAGAGCTTAATGTAACAGAGAATGAGGACGGCGCTCTTATTGAGATCGTCGGTGATACAACAGGAGCAGTTATCGGAAAAAGAGGAGAAACTCTTGACGCTATACAGTATCTTGCAAGCATGACCGCAAACAAGAACGACAAGGAATATTACAGGATAAATCTTGATTCCTGCGGATACAGAGAGAAGAGAAAGGCAACACTTGAAAATCTTGCACACAAGATAGCAAAGAGCGTTCTCAAAACAGGCAAAACATCAACTCTTGAGCCAATGAATCCTTATGAGAGAAGGATAATTCACGCAGCAGTCAGCGAGATCGAAGGAGTAACCTCAAAGAGCATAGGCGAGGAGCCATACAGAAAGGTAGTTATCTCCTCTGTTAACGGCAGACCCGAGCGCAGATGCGGCGGAAGAAGAAACGGCTATGACAGAGTCGGTCAGAGAAAGGAAAGAGAAATCCAGCCTCGTTCAATGGATCTTATGAAGACTTCCTTTGAAAAGGATTATAAAAAGCCAAAGCCCGAGGACAGCATGCTTGGCGGCGAGCTTTACGGTAAAATTGATTTATAATGCATGAAAAAGAGCTGCCGAAAATATTACGGCAGCTTTTTAATTAACAGGAGGAAAGACTCTGATGTATTCATCAAATTCCGATACCATAGCAGCAATATCAACTCCCCGAGCGGCAGGGGGTATCTCTGTCATAAGGATATCGGGAGAAGCAGCCCTTGAAATAGCGGATAAGCTTTTCGTACCCCTTTCCACGGCAAAAAAGCCATCGGAAATGGAGGGCTATACCTGTGCATACGGCAGGATAGTCCATGAGGGAGAGGAGCTTGATGACGCTGTTCTGACAGTTTTTTGTGCTCCAAGATCTTACACGGGAGAAAACGTTGCGGAGATATCCTGTCACGGCGGAATATATGTAACGGAAAAGATACTGCGGGCAGTGCTTGAATGCGGAGCAGTACCTGCAGGAGCGGGAGAATTTACTCAGCGAGCATTTCTCAATGACAAAATGAGCCTAACCCAGGCAGAAGCGGTAATGGATATCATTTCCGCCCAAGGAAAGGCATATCACCGCAGAGCCGTCAGCGTAAAGGAAGGGGCACTTTTTAAAAAGACCGAGGAGGTTTCCTCAAAGCTTCTTACCCTCCTTGGAGAGATAGGTGCATGGATAGATTATCCCGAGGACGATATTCCCGCAGTGGAGGACGAAAATATCATAGAAACTCTTTCGGAAATATCCGCAGAGCTTAGTAAAATCCGGGCTTCATATGACAATACGAGAATTCTCCGTGAGGGAATAGACACCGTTATCGCAGGCAAGCCAAATGTGGGAAAAAGCACCCTGATGAATCTCCTTGCAGGCTATGAAAAAAGCATCGTAACGGATATCGCAGGTACAACAAGGGATATCGTTGAGGAAAGCGTCAGAGTGGGAGATGTGGTTCTCCGTCTTTCCGATACCGCAGGACTTAGGGACACCGAGGATATTGTTGAGGGAGCAGGCATAGAAAGAGCAAGGAAGAAAATCAGCTCCGCAGACCTTATTATCGCCGTTTTTGACAACAGCACACCTCTTGATGACGACGATATCAGTCTTATAGAAAGCTGTAAAAAAGCTGATGGTGTAAAGGTAATTGCTTGCATAAACAAAACAGACAGGGAAAATCACCTTGATAAAGATAAAATTTCCGACTCCTTTGAGAATGTTATTGAAATCAGCGCAGAAAAGGGCGAGGGTGTTGATAAATTACAATCTGTACTAAATAATCTATTTTTAACAAATAGTAATATTTATGATGATATCACAGTAAATGAGCGGCAGAAAAAATGCCTTGACAGGGCTATTAGCTGTGTAAACGAGGCTTACAGCGCAATTTTATCGGGAATAACCCTTGATGCGGTAAATATTGTGCTTGACGACGCACTGAACGCACTAATGGAGCTTAACGGAAAAAGGGCTTCCGAGGAAGTAGTGGCAGAGGTATTTTCTCATTTCTGTGTGGGAAAATAGTTTCACGTGGAACAATGTATTTTATCGGGAAGGTTAATTATGGAGAAATATTACATTGATGATTATGATATAGCGGTAATAGGAGCAGGTCACGCAGGAGTTGAAGCAGCCCTTGCAGCCGCAAGACTTGGAGTAAGAACAGCACTTTTTACTATATCCCTTGATGCGATCGCAAATATGCCCTGCAATCCCTCCATAGGCGGCACCGCAAAGGGTCATCTTGTCAGAGAAATAGATGCCCTGGGGGGACAGATGGGAAAATCAGCCGATAAGTGCTTTATCCAGAGCAGAATGCTCAACCGTGGAAAGGGTCCCGCAGTGCATAGTCTTCGTGTCCAGGCGGACAGAGTGAAATATCACGAGTATATGAAGCAGGTTTGTGAAGCCCAGGAAAACCTTGATATTAAGCAGGCAGAGGTCGCAGAGATAATCACAGAGGACGGAAAGGTCACGGGAATAGTAACAGCTCTCGGAGCGCATTATAACGTTAAGAAGGCGATAATTGCAACAGGTACATATCTCAAAGGAGTTATCCATGTGGGCGAGGTTTCCTATGAAAGCGGTCCCGATGCCACTCTTCCCGCAAGATATCTTTCACAGAGCCTTGAAAAGGCGGGAGTGGTGCTTAGAAGATTTAAAACAGGCACACCCTCTCGTGTCCATAAAAGAAGCATTGATTTTTCACAGCTTGAACGCCAGGACGGGGACGAGAATATCCAGCCCTTTTCCTTTG
>CAMAIG010000181.1 GCA_945835085.1 uncultured Ruminococcus sp.
TGAGATCACTCGTAAACAGAGATGCAAGATACGCCGAATTCGGCTATTATCTGAATGACATAAAGAAAAATCCCGAAAAAAATCCCTTTGGGTCAATTGATCTGCTGGCAGAGCTTGCAGAAAGAATTTTAGTGCTGAAAAAAACGGGAAAGATAAAAGAAGCACTTGATGACGCTGCGGAAATATACAGCACGGTCATTCCTTTCGGTGAGAATACGGAAAATTATGAGCTGCTCAAAGCCGTTTTTCTGAAAATATTTGAGAAGGACGGGATATATGCATATGAGTTATTTTCAGAATCAATGTATGCCTGTTTTTCAGATAAACGCCTTTATATAAGCGTGATGGATTCGCTTATATATATCCATGATATCAGAAAGAATTTTTGGATGATAACAGATTATGCGGTGGAGGTCAGGCAGTATTTCACCGATGAGCAGGCATTCGGCACATCGGTAATAAATGCGGCGGAAAAGCTGTGCATTGCTGCGGACAAATCCAAGGCAATGGACTTGCTGCTTTCATTTGTCAGAAGATCGGCGGGCATATATGATGTAAGCGAGGAGCTGCTCAGTGCTGCGGATATCAATACAAAAAAAGCGGAAATGCTCCTTGAATCAGCCGAAAAAAAGCTTGCTGCATCGGAAAAGCATTCCGCAAGCTACAAGGCTCTGGCAGAAAGCTGCGAGCAGACTCTCAAAACCATCTCACTTTCCGAAACAGAGAGCATTCGCAGCGAAGCATCGGCTGCTGTCCTTGATTTAAAGCGGGCATATGAGGAAATGCTTTCCGCCGAACAGAAGCGGCTTGATTTTGACAAGGACAAGCTCCTTCGGGATATCCTTGACTCTGCTGACAAGAAAATCAGAGAGCTTCGCATGATATCCGAAAGCATTAAGGAAAGCACATCTGCCGACCTTTACAGGATAAACACCGAGGCAAACAAGGCTGCCGAAAGGGCTGCCGCTATGCTTCAGAGCGACGAGATAAAGGGCATCATAAAAGAGCTTAATCAGACCGAGGGACTTGTTGAGAAAATAATCCATGTTGAGGAGTTCAGCAGGAAATTTGATGAAGAGGCTTTGCAGGTGAAAGCTGTGCCCGTTTCCGTTCCTGCGGCATCGGCGCCCCAGCCGTCGGAAGCGAGGGAAATTTACAGCGCCGCTCCCGATATGACGGTAAATTTCTTCTTTAATGAAAGCGTTCCTTTTGCCGAGCGCTTTGAAGAGCTTAACAGAAAAAAGGAAAGGGACATAAACGAAAACGGCGCTCTATATCATGACAAATTCAATGATGTTATCACAGCGGTAATTGAGAATTCCAATCCATATCTTATCGGTCCCTCAGGCTGCGGAAAGTCATTTCTTGCGGGGCAGGTCGCTGCTTTGATCGGGGTCGAGTTTATAGATATCGGCTACATAAATGAAGAATATGACATCATCGGCTTTCAGACTGCTTCGGGGGGATATAATTATCCTGCGTTTTACAGAGCATACAAATACGGCGGCATAGTTTTCTGCGACGAATTTGACAATTCCAATTCAAGAGCGGCGGTTAAGCTCAACAGCTTTATGTCGGGAGCAAAAAATGCAAGCTACTGCTTTCCCAATGGCGAAAGAGTAATGCGGCACCCGAATTTCAGGATAATAGCTGCGGGAAATACTGCGGGCAGCGGTGCTGACAGGAATTACAGCACCCGTGAAAAGATAGAGGAATCTGTACAGCAGAGATTTACCGCAATGTATTTAAGCTATGACCATCGCCTTGAAAAGCAGATACTTTCGGAATACCCCCAGTGGTTTGATTTTGCGGTCCGGTTCAGAAGTGCCACCGACAAATGGAGCCGTTCAAATGACTGCTCCGCTCCCGGTATTTTTACTACCCGAGATGCCGCAACTATAAAAAAATACCTCGATCACAAGAGCTTTGACGGACCCGCAATTTTAGACTATGAATTTATCGAAACCAAGGACACGGAATACCTTCTTTACATTGTTAAGCAGATGGAAGAATATTATTCCGAAGTGCGTGAAAGCTCCGATATATTTGAGCTTTTCAGAAAACGTGTTTCCCAGATAGCCGAGAACGGAGGAATCCGATGAACCGCTCTCCCCACACGGAAATAAGTCAATATAAATTTATGAAGGTCTATAAGGTATCCTTCAGAAGCATGAGCGAGCTTTATTTGTACTTGTCCGAGGCTCCCCCCGTAAACGCAAAGATCTTTACAAAGCAGCACAGTATTATCGGGGACAGTCAATTTGCGGGAGTGCCCTTTGAAAAAGCGCTTGATTACTGCTTAGGCGGCTATGAGGGCGATTACAACGTGGTTATGAAAATGCAGAAGGAGCTTGAAAAATACGTTCCCGTTAAGGTGCGTAACGGAAAAACTATCAAGTCTGTTGCAGGGTCACGCCCCAATGTTCCCGCATTTGTGGCAGGCAGTCCCAAGGCGATGTACCGCAGGGAACGTGCAAAGGAAAAGAAATTCTGCACCGTTTATTTTAATCTTGCCTACCCCGCCAATACCCCTCATAGTGCCATTCTCAACCGAGGAGCGCTGGCTCTCAGTCTTGTAAAGCTTCTTGAAGCAGAGGGCATGGGCGTTAATCTCAAGGTGTTTATGAGCGTTTATATGAGAAACGAGATATTTCTTTTTGACATTTCTCTTAAATCCCCACAGGAGCTTCTCAATGCAAAAAAATGCTTTTATCCACTTTGCTCGAGGGAGTTTGTCAGACGGATAATTTTTCGGGTCATGGAATCTGTTCCCTTTGAATGCATAGAATGGTATCCGAATTACGGAAGAGCATTAAGCGACGGACAGTTTCGCAATATTTTCGGAATTTCTCAGAACGATATGGTCATTTCCGCTCCCGGTGAAATGGGTGTAACGGGCAAAAATATCTTCTCGGACGGAGCGGAAATGTTCCGTATTATGGGCATTGATGACAGCATAATTATCCCGCTGATGAAGGCAGGCGAAGAACATGAATGAACTCACAGAACAAAATGATTTATTATCTCTTATTGCAAGGGCTGACAGCTCGGGAAAGAAAATTGCAGCGGCGGCAGATATATTGTTCAGGCTTTCCGAAACCGACCCCACCGTTAAAATATGCGATACCCTTACCGCTGCTGCCCGTTCACTGGGGACTGAGGATATCCCCGATGTGAGGGTGATAAAAAGATATATATTTCTTGCCCGAGCGCTTGACAGAATTGATGAGACCGAAGAAAAGCTGAAAGGATTTCAGTCCGAGCTTAATGGAGCGCTGACAGAGCTTTACAAAACAGATGAGCTGCTAAGAACACTTTCGGATATGCTCAAAAATGAGAGCGAAGAACTTGCGAATCTTGAAAAGGAAATGACCGTTATCATCAGCTCAGGCGACGGACTTTCCCCAAACGAAAAGCTCCTTGGGGAGCGTCAGATACATGATATGAATCTTTCTCAGATAGTGGTCGTGAAAAACAGGCAGCTTATTGATAACATGGCAGTGCAAAACAGCAGACTGATTGCAGGCATAACCTCCGTTGAAACAACGCTTCTGCCCTTATGGAGATTACAGCTTTTGCAGGCAAAGGCAACCTGCACCGCTGATGACATAAGAAAATCCTTTGAAACGGGCAGACTTACTGCGGAAAAAATCTTCTCTTTTGCAGGGGAAGCACTGAAAAAATGATGTAACTTTATTAACGATAACCATTTGAATAAAAAATACTCGGCACAAAATCACCCTTGTAAATGATCTTGTGCCGAGTTTTTTCTTTATCTGCTGTTATTGTTTTGAATTAGTTTCACACGTTTCTGAACTGAGAGGGAGTTATCCCTTCATATCTTTTGAAAAGCTTGCAGAAATAGCTGCTGCCGCAAAAGCCTGTTTCCACGGCAATTTCTTCAATAGTTTTGTCCGAGCCTGTAAGCAGCTCCTTTGCCGCTTGAATTCTTCGCTTGGCTATATATTCCATGGGACGTGTGCCGAGATTTTGTCTGAAAAGCAGGCAGAGATACTGCTTTGATACTCCCGATACTGCACAGAGATCTTCCATTGTGATCTGTGAAGCATAGTTAAAGCCTATATGGTCTACCGCCTTCATCAATGCGGAGTTAGGCGCTCCCGATACTCCCGATGAGGAAGTCAGACGGTAAAGCTCAATGAGAAAATCGTATAAATATCCCGAGGCTCTGTAATTGCCGAAAACGCTGTCGGCACGAATAGACTCATGCATTTTTCTGAAAAAATGCTCAAGCATTTTTACCTCTCTGAGTTCAAACACCTTTGGCTCAGAAAGTCCGAAATGCTTCAGAATATCCTCCGAGGCATACCCCGAGGGCACTATCCAGTGGATATCCCACACATCGCCGTTGGGGTAATACTCGTGGGGATAATGTGCAGGCAGGTAAATGGCTGTAAATGGCGGAATGAGCTTTTCATCACCGTCAAGGATAAGCGTTCCGCTGCCCTTGGTACAGTATAATATCTGGTGACAGGGATATCCATCGGGTCTTATGATATGATCCTGGC
>CAMAIG010000182.1 GCA_945835085.1 uncultured Ruminococcus sp.
GAACAGGGTGCCGTCGATTATGATATCGTGCTTTGTTTCCTTATCCAAAAATGCGACGGAATTGGCATAGGCAAGCTGAAAATTATTATGTGCATGAAAGCCTATCATGATGTCGGAAGCAACGTTTTTGTCCAGCAGCTCATAGTATCTTATCATATCCTCGGGGTGCATAAGTCCGTATGTGTCCACCATTGACACGGCATAGGGCTTAACTTCATTCACAAGCTCAATAAGCCTGAGCAGCTCCTCGTCATTATAGGAGGTCACGGAAACCAGCTGCACGAATACCTTATACCCCAGAGCCTTGACTCTGCTGCAGTATTCCAGCGCCTCATGCATCAGGTGCTTTTTGAAAATGACCCTGATGCCGTCCAGGAAGCTCTCCTTGCAGGGGGAGAGATTTTCAAGGGCACAGGTGCCGTAATCTATCATTCCCACTGCCATGGCATTTTTTTTGTCAAGCCCTCCGAAAACAGCGTCGGCACAGGCGGTGGAGGGCATAATGCTCCTGTCCGTATCAAAGGGTCTTCTGTCATCGAGAAAGCCTATCTCTATTATATCAACGCCCGAATCGGCTAATCTTTCAAATACACTGATAAGATTTTCATGTCCGAATTTCCAGTCGTTAACATATCCGCCGTCACGCAGAGTACAGTCCAAAAGTCTGATGTTGCTCATTTTTTTCCTCTTTTTTATCGGTCGTTTTATTTGGCTGCTGTGTATTCTTTTTTGCTCTGTAATTACATCGTGAAACAATGCTCTGACATGATTTAATTATATATTATAGGCGGGTGTTTGTCAATAGACCGAAGACCCACCGCAGGAATATGCGGATATTTCAAGGCTTTCTGACGACGTGTTTCGGCAGGGGGCAAGCAGAAAGTTGGGTAGTTAAGGGGGAGCAAATATAATGCATATAAACTAACTGACCGCCCCGCATCTTAAGCTTTGTGCTCTTCTTTGCGGGGCGGTCAGCGTGTCGCTGAAGCCAACCCGTTGGTTAGATATCAATAAAAACTATGTTTTGTGGCTCGGTAACGCAAGTGTTGAAGTCAAATTTTGCAAAGGTAAGATTTATTATGACTTTTCGATAGAAAAACCGCCTCGCAGTTTAGTCTAATAATACCGTATCACATATCAAAAACTCTTATCTTGCCCAGTACCTTTTCACCCAGATACTCAAGCTTTGCATTGAGAGAGCCTTCCGCTGCTGCGGGAGTGATGAATGCAAGCTCGTTTTCGGGCTGACCCTCTCTGGAAAGATATTCCACCTCTCCGAAGAGCTTTTCGATCTCAGCCTTGTCGGAGTTATTTACTCGGATATACATCTGAACGGTATCAAGCTGATAATCCTCGATAAAATCAGGCTCCTCGCTGTCCTCCCAGAAAAGGGAAAGGTCTGTTCCGGTGCGCTTTGCACAGTCGATAACATCTCCCATTACTGCACTTGCTGTGGGCAGCTTTCCTGCTCCTCTGCCGTAGAACATTACCTGGTCGAAGCCGTCGCCGAATACCATTACACCGTTGAATACATCGTCAATATTGGCAAGCTGGCAGCCGCTGCATACAAATCTCGGAGCTACCATGGGCAGGATCTTTCCGTCCTCTGTTCTCTTGACTGAGCCGATGAGCTTTACCTCGCCGCCCCAGTTCTCTGCATAGGAAACGTCCTCCAAAGTAAGCTCTGTAATGCCCTCGCAGTATACCCAGTCGGGATAAACGTGCCTGCCGAATGCAAGTGAAGAGAGTATGCAGATCTTTCTGCACGCATCTGCTCCTTCTACATCGGCTGCGGGATTTTTTTCTGCATATCCAAGACGCTGAGCCATTGCAAGTGCGTCTGCAAAGCTCATTTTGTCGGTTATCATCTTTGTAAGGATAAAGTTTGTGGTGCCGTTAAGGATACCTGCTACTGCGGTGATGTCATTTGCGGCAAGGCAGCTGTGAAGGGGTCTGATTATTGGAATAGCGCCGCCTGTTGAAGCCTCGAACATGAAATTGCAGCCGTGCTCCTTTGCTGCCTTCAGAAGCTCTGCTCCCTTCTTTGCAACAAGCTCCTTGTTGGAGGTGCAGACGCTCTTGCCCTTATTGAGGCAGGCAAGCACAAAATCATATGCGGGATGAACGCCGCCCATTACCTCGGCTACGATAGTTACCTCGTCGTCATTAAGGATATCGTTGATGTCCTTGGTGAACTTATCAGAATAGGGAAGTCCCGGGAAATCTCTGATATCAAGGATATATTTAAGATCAAGATCAATGTTGCTCTGCTTGTTTATACGGTCCTTATTTTTCAGGAAAAGCTCAACAGTTCCCGAACCGACAACACCGTGACCCAATACTGCAAATTTTGACATAAAACAAATCTCCTCTGTTATTAGTATTAACGGAGCATATCATTCCTCCGAAATAAGCCTTACCTCCACCACTCCGGGAAGGGATAAAACCTCGCTGCGAAGGGCAGCTCCGTCCATGGGAAGCCCTGCCATCTTCACCGTTGCCGTAACTGCGGCTGCTCCGTCCACAGGAACGCTCTGGTTGAGCGTAAGCACATTTGCTCCGCAGCTGTGAAGGCAGGCGAGCACCGCCGAAAGCACCCCGGGAGTATCTCTCAGGACTGCATAAAATGAAATTATCCTGCCCTTGAGCTTTTCTTCATAGGTATATACACTGTCCCGGTACTTATAAAAGGCGCTCCTTGAAATATCGGCACGCTTGCAGGCTGATGCTGAGCTTTTTTCCTCTCCGCACGCCAGCAGCCTTTTGACCTCCATTACCTTCAGAAAAACCTCGGGCAGCACATCGCAGCTTACAACTGCATATTTTTTTTCGGTTAATGTGTCCGAATTGCTGTTTACTGTGCCTGCTGCTTCGTCCGACATAAAATTTCACTCCAGATCAGAAGTTTAGTCCGTGTAAGAAGTACATATGTACTTGACGTAACTACAATTGTATCATTTTTTTTCGGTTTTGTCAAGTGCCATTTTAATACAATATCCCCGAGGTCCTTTTGGGCGTATTGACATAGGCTTGGGACTGTTGCAAAATGGGGAATTATGTGTTATAATGTCTGTAAATCAAACTTTTAAGGTGGAAAACGATGAAATATGTATCGTTAAACGAGCCCGAAACTATTGACCTGGGCACTGCTTCGGTCACGGGTGCCGATAAGGGCAGCGATCTTTGCCTGATGATAAGCGGGGCGGCTGTTCGTGCTTCAAATTCAAACAATATTAATGATGCCGATGTCTTTGTTCCCGAAATGAAGCTCACATTCAGGGACTATTCCGTTAACAGTGCAGTCCTCTGCGGCAGAAAAACTCTCGGGCAGGACGGCAGGGTCAGAGAAACAAAAGCGCACAATCTCTATAAAAGCGAGATATCGCCTCTCATTGACAGGCTGTCTTCCGAAAATGTGGATATATTGTCGGTATCATGGGGCGAGGGCGAGGCAGTTGTTGAGCTTAATTTCGGCAGTGCCGAGGACCAGCTTTATAGGCTCACCTTAAGCTTTTCATCGTTCAGCGCCGAGTGGGACGAGTTCGGTAAGCCTGTGCCTAAGAAAAAGCTTACTCTGAAAGAACGTGCCGCAATGCTTAAAAACGAGATACCTGCGGTCGTTATCGCTCTTAACCATAAGGACACTCCCAAGACTGCAAAGGTTATTTCGGCGGTGGCGGTGGCATATGCTCTGTCGCCCATTGATCTTGTTCCCGATTTCATACCCGTTATTGGCTATCTTGATGATGTGCTTATTCTGCCGGGACTGCTGTATATGGCAATAAGGCTCATTCCTCCCGATATAATGGCGGAATGCAGGCAGAAGGCTGCGGATATGTGGGATAATGAGCCGCAGAAAAGATGGTATTTTGCAATACCCGTTGCGGTGATCTGGATACTGATAATTCTGCTTATCATATCTGTTTTGAAATAATTTGAAAGGAAAATCACACAATGCGTGTCAGAAAAGCTTTGGGAATATTTCTGCTGGTGCTTTTTTTAGGTGCATTTGCAATGGGAATGGTTTTTGTTGTTTATTCGGGCAGTGTCAGCAGGGCTTTGTCGGGGGATATACCCGATTTTAACAGCATTTCCTCCGTTTCCGAGCTTACGGAGGGCGGATTTGTGAAGGGCAGGGCAGACAGGCTTGGGGACGAATTTGCCTGCACCGAATCCCAAAAAACAGGGCTGTTGGGAGAAAAAAGCGGCGCTATGCTCCATTACTATGTAATGCCCCTTGAAAATATTGACGGCTTTGCTGTCAAGTACATTGCTCTGTGCATCGGCAATGAGGAGGCGGTTTCTTCAGCCGAGGTCATGGTGAAGGAGTTTAATGACAACTGGGCATATGGCGTGAGTCCCGATGAATGGACGGCCATGAGCATTAATGGTAAGGTTAGCAGGCTTGACGAGGAGCTTTACAAACAATTTTACGATGTTATTGCAGGAGGGGACGAGGAAGCTTCTCCCGAGGATATTGAGCCGTACATTATCCCCTATGTCATTACATAT
>CAMAIG010000183.1 GCA_945835085.1 uncultured Ruminococcus sp.
ACAGGCACAGAGCCTGAATTTGCTCTGGAAATATGCAACAAGGTTATAGATATCTGGAAGCCTACACCCGAAAGAAAAGTCATTATCAACCTCCCCGTAACGGTTGAGCTCTCAATGCCCCACGTTTACGCTTCTCAGATCGAATATATGAGCGATAACCTCCACGACAGAGAAAATGTTATCATTTCTCTCCATCCCCATAATGACAGGGGATGTGCAGTTGCAGATGCCGAAATGGGTCTGCTGGCAGGCGGCGACCGTATCGAGGGAACCTGCTTCGGTAATGGTGAAAGAACAGGTAATGTGGATATTGTCACTCTCGCTATGAATATGTATTCTCAGGGTGTTGACCCCGAACTGGATTTCTCCGATATGCAGTCCCTGGTTGAGATATACGAGCGTGTTACCAGAATGAAGGTCAACGAAAGAAGCCCCTATGCAGGAAGACTTGTATTTGCTGCATTTTCCGGTTCCCATCAGGACGCAATTGCAAAGGGCATGAAGTGGCGTGAGGAAAAGGATCCAGAGCATTGGAACGTTCCTTATCTGCCAATTGATCCCAAGGACGTCGGAAGAGAATACGAGGCAGATGTTATCCGTATCAATTCTCAGTCCGGCAAGGGCGGTATCGGATATATCATGGAGCAGATGTTCGGCATTGATATGCCTCCTAAGATGCGTGAGAACTTCGGCTATGCCGTAAAGAGCGTTTCTGACCATGCTCATAAGGAGCTTATGCCTTCCGAGATCAAGGACATCTTCTACGAGAAATATGTTAATATTGAAACTATCTTCAAGATAGAAGAAGCACATTTTGCTCAGAAAAATGGCATTACTGCAAATGTTACAGTCAATAAGGGCGGAAAGATCATTACCCGTGAGGCTGTCGGAAACGGAAGACTCGATGCGGTTTCAAATGCTGTAAAGGATTGTCTTGGTCTGACCTACACTCTCGTTACATATCAGGAGCACGCTCTGGAAACAAGCTCACAGTCAAGAGCTGCAGCATATGTGGGAATTGAAGCCGACGGCAAGATCTATTGGGGCACAGGCATTCGCTCAGATATTATTGACGCCTCTGTTTCGGCTCTCGTTTCCGCTATAAATAACAGCGGTATCGTAAAGTAACTCCTATATTCGGAGAATGCATGGCTGTAAGGCTTGCTTTACGGCCATGGGTTTTACGATTTTTAATTATAATTTAATCGGATTTTATACAAATCTCTTGACATCAGATATTGGAATATTGTATAATTATTATAATACGTTGTCAGGAGTGACAATGTGACTTTTCACTATGGGTGGTGATCTTCCGAATGATCTCGGGAAATATTGCAGTTGAGGTAATTACTGCCGAACCGGATAGGCTGACAGAGGATATCAAGGAAGAACATTCCGTCAGATTGTATTCCCGCGGAGGACATTTTACAAAGGATCAGATGATCCCGGTGTATTTCATGCTGATATCGGGATATACCGATGATGATAGCTATAATAATTTCCTGTTCAGTCTGAGGGACGATATCAAAAAGCTCGGCAGACCCTTTGCTTTTATTGATACACCTCTTGACGGTCCTTCTGACAGGGACAGAGCTGCATTTTCAAGTATTGACAGAAGCAGCATAGCCTCTGTGATCTCGGGACTGTGCCTGCAGCTTCATATTGACGGAAGCGACGGCAGGACCCAGCTTGCACAGAAGGCTCTTGGAGATATGCTTTCGGGAAGCAGTACCGATATTTTTGAGATCGGCATGACGCTTGTGGTCAAAATGAATCTTATATCCAATGCCATTGGTGCAGGGAAATATGATAAAATACCGATAATCATGTATTACGGTATACCCAATGCGGCTGATGTCCTCTTTATGTGCTATGCACAGAGATGCGGCTTCGACGTAATATGTATAAGTCCTGATAAGGCAGCCGAGGATTCGTTTTTAAGGTGTCCTTATGCCGATAAACTCCAGAAGATCGAGCTTCCCAATGCAAAGCCTGTTTCACCGTTCCCCACAAGGCTTGTTAAGGCAAAGATAGCAACTGCTGCTTACAATGCGGAGCGTGAGCTTGATGATATGCTTTACAGCGGAGATACCATGTTCAGGAACAGACAGTTCGGAAAAATGGATTCCGCAGTTCTGAAAACTACATTTGATGAGATAGCTCTTCTCTGGAATCAGGAAGCAAAATATCGTACAGGGTTTGCAGTCAGAGGCGACAGGGTTATTATCCCGACTATCTTTGCTAAAATTAACGGCGTCAAAAACAGCGATGTAAAAGATTATTGGGAAATGGTAGAGTATATGCTCACTCCCGAATCAATTTATATTGTAAAGGCTCCCTCTTACCGCAGACCTTCAATAAATGTATCGAGAGTTTTTGCTCCTTATCATAACGGCAAGGATATCAATATTGCCGCACTTAAACGTTCCCCATTGAATAAATACGGCTTTTTGTCCGACGAAATGCAGGATACCATTTTTGAAAAAATGCAGGCACTGATCTATGATGGTTTGCTTAAATTCGACAGCGAGCTTGAAATGGTGGATTATGTGATGTTTACGGCTCTTAATCTCGATAAGAGCGTGTTAAGGCTTCTCCAGGGGTATGATTACACAAAGGCTATACCCAAGATCGTTGTTGTAGATACGATAGAAGAATCGTTCTCCAAGCTTGAATGCACACAGCTGCTGATGTTCTCGTATCTCGGATTTGATGTAATAGTATTTTCTCCCGCAGGCTACAGGGATATCGAAGCCTTTGTATCCGATGAGGCATTTGAAACTCATAATTACGGAGATTATATGTATAATCTTGTCGGTCCGAAGTTCAAAATTCCGACTGAGCCGAGAGTAAGAAAGCAGAAAGGCGGATTATTTAAAAATTTATTTAAGAAAGGACGATAATTATGGCACTACAGTTTACTCCCTCCGATGAGAAGAAAAACGAGGTAATTGAGGTCCCTGCTGAAACAATTACAGAGGAGCCTGCTCAGAAGAAGCTTAATCTCAAGATCACCGAGCCTCAGACCTATTCAATGGTTGAAACAACCAATCAGCTAAAGCAGGAGCTTGTTTCCGGCGAAGAGATAGATAAGCTTGTAAGCACTATCAATGCCAATGACCCTAATTCAATTATTACATTCGGTAATCAGGTTGCCGAAGAGATCTCAAAGGCTTCCGATCAGGTGCTCAAATCAATAAATATGTCCCAGCTTGATGATTCAAGTGAGCTTCTCAATGCTCTTGCAAATATTATGTCGCAGTTTGATGCTAAGGAGCTTACCGAGGAAAAGAAGGGCTTTTTTGCAAACCTCAGAAAGCAGCTTGACAAGATACTTGAAAAGTATCACAATATGGGCGATGACGTTGATAAGATCTATGTTCAGCTCAAGCAGTACGAGAGCGAGATCACACAGTCGAACCGCAATCTTGAAACAATGTACAATGCTAATATTAACTATTATAAGGAGCTTCTTAAGTACATCATGGCAGGTGAGCAGGCTTGCCAGGAGCTTGATCAGTATATTGCAGATTTCCGTGAGAAGGTTCAGGCAAATCCCGATTCGGGTACAGCTGCAATGGACCTCCAGACTCTTGAGCAGACAAGAGCTATCATGGAGCAGAGAGTAATGGATCTGAAAATTGCGGAAAATGTTGCTATGCAGACCGTTCCTATGCTCAAATCAATGGAATTTTCAAATATCAATCTTATCAGAAAGATCAATTCTGCCTTTATCATCACTATGCCTGTGTTCAAGCAGTCACTTGCTCAGGCAGTAATGCTTAAGCGTCAGCGTATTCAGGCAGACGCAATGAAGGCTCTTGATGACAAGACCAATGAGCTTCTTCTTAAGAATGCGACCAATACTGTTGAGCAGACCAAGATGACAACTATGCTTGCAAACGGCAGCTCTATCCAGGTCGAAACACTTGAAAAGACATGGCAGACAATTGTAAGCGGTATTGAGGAAACAAAGAAAATTCAGGACGAGGCAAGATCAAAGCGCCTTGAAGACAGCAAGCGTCTTGAAAGACTTAAGGAAGATTACAGAAGCAAGATGAATTCATAACTTCTGTTAATATGTCAGATCATCGGGGTATGCTCGGCGGGCATATCCCCGTGAATTTTATAAACCGCCGGGATCGGAGATATTTCACTATGGGCATGACAATGACTCAGAAAATTCTTGCGGCTCACGCAGGACTTGACAAGGTTGAAGCAGGACAGCTTATCAAATGTAAGCTGGATATGGTTCTCGGAAACGATGTAACTACTCCTGTTGCAATAAATGAATTTGAAAAAGCCGGATTTACCGGAGTTTTTGACAATGAAAAAATTTCAATGGTAATGGATCACTTTACTCCCAACAAGGATATCAAATCCGCTGCAAATGCACTTCAGTGCAGAACTTTTGCGGGAAAATACGATATAAAGCATTATTACGATGTGGGAGATATGGGTATTGAGCACGCACTTCTTCCCGAAAAAGGCATCGTTGCATCG